>CAYLVC010000041.1:0-13282 GCA_964387005.1 uncultured Dehalococcoidales bacterium
AGGTTCTTTAAGTTCGGATGGGGGAGAGTCGAAGTTGGATCATTACGGTAATGGAATAGCCAAGGGAATGGCTTTAACCATTCGTCACCTGCTGCGCCACCCGATTACCACGCAGTACCCGGATGAACGTCTGAGTATTTCCCGCCGGACCAGAGGAAATGAATTGATCTGGATGGAGGAACGCTGCAGCGGCTGCACAACCTGCGCCAGGACCTGTCCCCTGGGAGTGATCCACCTGCGCACGTCAGGAGAAGGTTATCTCCAGGCTCCCTGCAGCGAGACCTGCCCGGCACATATCGATATTCCCCGCTATTTAAAATATATCGCCGAGGGCGACCCGGCGGAAGCCCTGGCCGTCATCCGTGAAAAAATACCCTTCCCTTCCGTTTGCGGCCGGGTTTGTTTTCATCCCTGTGAAAGCAAATGCCAGCGCAGTCAGATCGATCAGCCGGTCTCGATCCGTGTTTTAAAACGCTGGTCGGCCGATCATGACGACGGGCGCTGGAAAAAGCTGTCTGAAAAAGCCCCTGCGACGGGTAAAAAAGTGGCGGTGATAGGGGGCGGACCGGCAGGACTGACGGCAGCCTATTATCTGGCAAAAAGAGGGCACGGAGTCACGGTCTTTGAAGCCCTGCCCGAAGCCGGCGGCATGATGAGAGTAGGCATACCCGACTACCGGCTGCCTAAAGATGTTCTGAAGGCTGAGATAGATGAGATCAGGGCTGCCGGAGTGGATATTCACACCAGTGTGACTGTAGATTCCCTGGACAGGCTTTTCCAGGATGGATATAGCGCTGTTTTCCTGGCGCTGGGAGCTCATGAAGGCATGAAACTGGGCGTGGAAGGGGAAAACAGCCCCGGGGTAATAGACTGCGCCAGTTTCCTGCGGGATACAGCCCTGGGTAAAAAGGTCTCCATTGGAGAGCGAGTAGCCGTGGTTGGCGGCGGCAATGCGGCCATCGACGCGGCCCGGGTGGCTTTAAGGGCGGGAGGAAAACAGATCACCATGATCTACCGGCGTACGCGGGCTGAGATGCCGGCCAACCCGGAAGAAATCACCGCCGCCGAAGAAGAAAATATCAAAATCGAATACCTGGTGAATCCCACCAGGATAACTCATAAATCCGGCTGTCTTGACATGGAAATTGTGCGCATGCAACTGGGTGAACCCGATGCCAGCGGAAGGCGCCGTCCCGAACCGGTCAAGGGCAGTGAATACACAGCAACATTCGACACAATTATCGCCGCTATCGGCCAGCGTTCAATTATACCTGCCGGTTTTGGCGTAAGCATCGAAAAGGGTAATGTGATCAAGACGGACAAAAAATCCCTGGCAACGTCCCGAGAAGGAGTTTTTGCCGGCGGAGACGTGCAGAGCGGACCGGACTCGGTTATCGCCGCAATTGCAGCCGGAAGACAGGGAGCCGTTTCCATCGATCAATACCTGGGGGGCAAGGGAGATATCGGAGAAGCCCTGGCTGCTCCTGCGGTGAAAGAAAAACCATTGAGGACAACAGACAAATTCATGCACCGCGTTCATCCGGCTGAAATGAAGCCTGCTGAGCGCATCAAGGGATTTGCTGAAATAGAAAAAGCACTGAGCGAAGAAACGGCAAGAAACGAGGCCGGACGCTGTCTGAAATGCGATATGGCTTACAAAGTTGAAAGCATAGAGGCAGATATGGGCTACTGTATTTTCTGCGGTCTGTGCGTAGAAGCCTGTCCGCGTGATGCTCTTTTCATGGGCTGCGGCTATGAGAAGGCCAGGTACAGGCGAAAAGAATTACAGATGGACATGGCAGGTCTTGCTATGAACGAAAACAAGCAGAGAAGCGGGTTTGCGCGGCCGAATATCGAAAAGACCCTGCCTGCGCAGACTTTGCTGGTAAATGGGGAACGTAAGGGAAAATAATGGCTTTACAGATTGCTTTCTGGATATTAGCAGTAATCGGGGTCGGGGCCGCTATTTCGGTGGTGCTGCTCAAGGACATCTTCCATACAGCCCTAGCACTGATAATGTGCTTCCTGGCAGTAGCTGGAATTTTTGTCACATTAAGCGCCGACTTCCTGGCGATAGTCCAGATACTGGTCTATGTCGGGGCGGTCTCGGTGCTGATCATAATAGCCATAATGATGACCAAAGAGATCAAGACGGGCAACCTTAATAACAAGCTGGTAATACCCGCTGTAATTGTGGCCGGGCTTTTCCTGGCCGTGCTGTTGTTCACGGTTTTAACCACTACATGGCAGACCAGCGGGGTTATGCCTCCCGAGAGTACGACCGGGAATCTGGCTGTTCAGCTCTTCGGGGCACACGGCTTTATTTTACCGGTGGAAATTGCCGCTATGCTGATCCTGGCTTCTATTCTTGGGGCCATAACCCTGGTGAGGGAGAAATGAGATGACGCTGACGTTAGGTCATTTTCTGGTATTGTCATCAGTGCTTTTTTCAATCGGGCTTTATGGCGTGCTGGCAAAAAGAAACGCTATAGTCATCCTGATGTGCCTGGAAATAATGCTCAATGCGGTTAATATCGCCATGGTAGCCTTTTCCCGCTTCTGCACACCGGTCGAAATGACAGGACAGGTCTTCGCCCTGTTTATCCTGGTGGTAGCGGCAGCCGAAGCGGCTGTTGGGGTAGGTATCATCATAGCCCTTTTCCGCAGCCGGGGAAGCATTCACAGTACCGATATTAATCTTATGAAGTGGTAAAAATGTGGGTTGATATTAAAAAAGAGAACAGCCTTACGGCAGCCAGGAAATGGAAAGAACTTTTTGAAGAAGAGGGTATTCCCACCTTGCTGTTGCCTCCTAAAGGAGAGGAAAACGGTACTTACCGGGTGCTGGTACCCGGAGACAAGGAACATTTGATACAAGAGGTCTTAAGGAAGATTTAATGCCATACCAAATCGTCTGGCTGATATTGTTTCTGCCGCTGATTTCTTTTGCCGTGATCGGGCTTATTATCCGGCCCTTTGTCAGGGCTGAGAGCAAGGTGGCCGGCTATATAGCCATCACCGCCATTGCCGGTTCGCTGGCATTGTCCGTCTGGGCGCTGATAAGCGTCATGGGGCAGCCCGACCACCAGATGGCAATCCCTGCCGTTTCGTGGATGAACATAGGGAGCCTATCGGTCAGCATCGGCATACTGATGGACTCACTGACGGCCGTTATGCTGGTAGTGGTCAATACCGTCAGCCTGATGGTGCAGATTTACTCCCAGGGCTACATGCGGGGGGATCCGGGTTATCACCGCTATTATGCCTGGATGTCCCTGTTTACAACTTCTATGCTGGGACTGGTGCTGTCCAGCAGCCTGTTAATGATGTTTGTTTTCTGGGAAATGGTAGGCCTGTGTTCTTATCTCCTTATAGGATTCTGGTTCCAGCGTCCTTCGGCTGCCAATGCCGCCAAGAAGGCTTTTATCGTTACCCGCCTGGGTGATTTCGGCTTCCTGGCTGCCATACTGATACTATATTCCAGCGCAGGTACATTTAATATTGACGAGCTGCGTCAAATGGCTGCTGCGGGACTCCTGACAGGCACGGTTTTGACCTGGGCAGCTATTGGAATTTTTGCCGGAGCAGCCGGCAAGTCCGCCCAGTTCCCGCTGCATGTCTGGCTGCCGGACGCCATGGAAGGTCCTACTCCTGTCAGCGCCCTGATACACGCAGCCACCATGGTTGCCGCCGGTGTTTTCCTGGTAGCCCGTATGCTGCCTCTCTTTGAACATTCCACGGCAGCCCTGAATACCGTGGCTATCATTGGTGGTTTCACGGCTATCTTCGCCGCTTCAATGGGACTGGTGATGAATGACATAAAACGCGTGCTGGCCTATTCGACGATAAGCCAGCTGGGCTATATGATGCTGGGGCTGGCTTCAGGTGGTGTGGCTGTGGGTATATTTCACCTGTTCAATCACGCTTTTTTCAAAGCCCTGCTCTTCCTGGGGGCAGGCAGTGTAAATCACGCCACAGGAACATTCGACATGCGTCAAATGGGCGGGCTGCGCAAAGTCATGCCCTGGACCTATGCCCTCTTCGTAATAGCCTCGTTAAGCCTGGCGGGAATCTGGCCACTGGCCGGATTCTGGAGCAAGGATGAGGTACTGGCTTCAGCCTGGGATTTCAATAAATTTCTGTTTGTACTGGCCATGATCACGGTCTTTATGACAGCCTTTTATATGTTCCGCGCGGTCTTCATGACCTTTGGAGGAGAACTGCCGAATAATTCAGGCCATGACAAAAAAGAGGGGCACGGAAAACCTCATGAGTCACCGCCGGTAATGATCGTTCCCATGCTGGTGCTGGGCGTACTGGCTGTGGTCTCAGGGTTCTGGAATGCAGGCGGGCATTTCAACGCATTCATGGGAGAAGAAGCCGAGACCGGAGCGTTTTTCAATTCACTTTTTACCATTTTCACTCATCCGCTGCCCTGGATTGCCCTGGCTGTAGCAACTTTTGGCATTATACTGGCCTGGGCTATGTATGGGGTTAAATTGCTCTCACCGGAAAAATTCGGCAGGATGTTCAAACCGCTTTACAATCTGTTCCTGAATAAATACTGGCTGGATGCCCTTTACGAAAAGTTAATTGTCAATACAGCCCTCATAAACGGGCTTTTTGCCAGGTTCCAGTGGTTCGACAGCAGCGTTGTTGACGGAGCGGCCAACGGAACAGCAAATATAACAGGGAAGGGTGGGAAAGCCCTGCGTCAGATGCAAAGCGGGCAGCTTCAATTCTACGCCCTGACAATCGCTGCGGGGATAGTAGCCATCGTAGTCTGTGTATTCATATTCGGACAATAAACGGAGTAAGAAGATTTGGGTTACCTGAGTGCCATAATATTTCTTCCGGTGATCGGGGCCATCCTGATTGCACTGATACCCGGGCTTTCTGAAAAGCTGATCAAGCGTACAGCGGCTGTCTTTACTTTTATTTCGCTGGTGCTGGCCGTGTTGATTTTTGTCCTGTTTGATCGTTCCCAGGGTTTAAGCGGGACAATGCAATTCGAGGAAAGTATTTCATGGATTCCGGCCATCAACGCCCATTATCACCTGGGAGTAGACGGCATCAGCCTGCCGCTGGTGCTGTTGACGGCCTTACTGGGATTCCTGGTTGTCCTGATATCCTGGAAAGTCCACCTGAGGGTCCGTGAATATTTCGCCTGGGTGCTGCTGCTGGAGACAAGTATCCTGGGGGTGTTCGCTTCGCTGGACCTGCTGCTTTTCTTCCTGTTCTGGGAAATAGAAATAGTGCCGATGTATTTCCTGATCTCTATCTGGGGCACCGGCCGCCGCAGCTATTCTGCCATCAAGTACGTAATATTTACCTTGCTGGGCAGCGCCTTTATGCTGGCAGGCATTTTGTGCCTGTATTTCACTGCCGGCCGCAGCCTGGATATAGTGGAGATAGCCGGCAGCGGATTGAGCGGAATCACCGCAGCTATTCCTCTGACTGCCACGTTTTTCCTGCTGATCATCGGGTTCGCCGTTAAGCTGCCTGTATTTCCACTGCATACCTGGCTGCCGGACGCTCATACGGATGCGCCCACCGGTGTCAGTGTCATCCTGGCCGGAGCTTTACTCAAGATGGGTGGCTACGGCATGATCCGGATCTGCGTCAGTATTTTTCCTGAAACAGCCAGGACATTTGCACCGCTGTTTATTATCCTGGCAGTTATCGGCATAGTTTACGGTGCGGCTGTGACACTCAGGCAGACCGACCTGAAACGCCTGATCGCTTATAGCAGCGTTAGTCACATGGGTTACGTTTTGCTGGGGATCTTTGCCCTGGGAGAGGTCAGTCTGACAGGGGCCAGTTTACAGATGTTCAGTCACGGCATCGTCACCGGCCTGCTTTTTGCTATGGCCGGACTGGTCATGCACAACAGCGAGGAACGAGACCTGCGCCAGCTTGGCGGACTGGCCAAACAAACCCCGCTTATTGCTATTGTATTTTCGATTGCAGGACTGGCTTCACTCGGCCTGCCTCTGACCAGCGGATTTGCGGCTGAGTTCCTGGTCTTTCTGGGAAGCTATTCATCTACCGCAGTGCCGGGTATCAAGGTCTATACCCTGATAAGCGTGCTGGGAGTGGTACTGGCAGCCGGATATATTCTCTGGATGATTCAGAGGGTCTTTTTCGGTCCCGTCCTGGCCAAATTCAATGTTGTCAAAGATGCCGATAAACTGGAGATGATATATATGTTCGTCCTGGTAGCTTTGATACTGCTGGTTGGTATCTATCCAGCTATATTAACCGATGTAATAAAAACGGGAATAACGCCCGTGGTAAATTTGTTCCCATAGAGGAGTTGTAATTGTATCCTGGCCTTTTTATTCCTGAAATAAGCCTGGTATGCTGTGCCGTTCTGGTAGTACTGGTCGATCTCTTCCTTCGGCAGAAGGGCTGGCTGGCTGTAATCAGCATCATCGGTCTACTGGTGTCGGCCGGATTTGCTTCCGGCTTATGGAACGGGGAGTCTCAGACGGCTTTCTACGGAATGCTGGCGGTAGACAGGTATGCCGTTTTCTTTAAATTGCTTTTCGCCGCAATTGCCATCCTGGTCATCCTGGCATCCTCCGACTATATTTCTCGCTTCAAACGCTTCCAGGGAGAGTATTACGCTCTGATACTTCTCTCCACGCTGGGTATGAATCTGATGTCGTCCACTACCGAACTTGTCTCACTCTTCGTCTCGCTGGAACTGGTGAATTTATCACTCTACGCTCTGGTTGGATTCTTGAAAACTGAAAAGTCCGGTGAAGCATCTTTGAAATACCTGCTGTTGAGTGCAGTGGCTTCTGCGGTCCTGCTCTTTGGCATGGCGCTGGTCTTCGGTTTTACGGGCCAGACCCACCTGGGGGAGATTGCCGGCGTCATACAGGCCATGGAGCCAGCCAGCCTGCTGGAGAATCCGGCCCTGATACTGGGTATTTTGTTAATGCTGGCCGGTTTTGGATTTAAAATAGCAATGTTCCCCATGCATATCTGGGTCCCTGATGTATATGAAGGCGCCCCCACCCCGGTTACAGCCTATCTCTCGGTCGGCAGCAAATCAGCAGGCTTTGCCATTATCCTGCGTGTTTTCTACTCGGCCTTTTCCCTGCCTCAAAACATCAGCCTGGACTGGGGACTGGTAATAGCTGTACTGGCAGCCATCACCATGACGGTGGGGAATGTGGTCGCTATCCAGCAGGAAAACATTAAACGGATGCTGGGCTACTCAAGTATTGCGCAGGCCGGATATATCCTGGTAGGACTGGCTGCCGTAGCTTTCGCACCCGTATCTTCAACCTACGCCCAAAGCGGCATACTCTTTTTCCTGGCTGCCTATTCACTGACCAACCTGGGTGCTTTTATTGCCATTATCGCCATTACTCACAGGCTGAACAACGATAATATTAATGCTTTTTGCGGTATGGGGAAACGTTCACCTTTACTGGCCATGGCGTTGACCCTCTGTCTTGTTTCACTGATAGGCCTGCCGCCTGCCGCCGGATTTATGGCAAAATTCTATATATTCAGTGCGGCGGTGCAGCAAGACCTTGTATGGCTGGTGGTGGTAGCCGTTATCAACAGCGTGGTATCAGCCTACTATTATCTCCGGGTTGTTAAGGTCATGTGGATGGATGAACCTCCTTCCGCAGAAAAAATCGAAGCCTCATCCTCTCTCAGGCTGGCTCTTTTCCTCTGCTGCCTGGGAGTACTGCTGTTCTTCTTTATACCTGACTCTCTGATGCAATTAACCGGACTGGCAAAAATGCTGGGGTTGTAATGCCGGGGTCATAGTTGCTAAAAGCCGGTCATACTGCTACTATTTGCTTGTCAGGTGGTTGCTTCCCACAGCCGCCCGTAAATGACGTTTGCATTATTTCATGCAGGAGGATACCTTGAAGGGGAAAGATTTGCTTTCGATCACCGACCTGAGCAGCGAAGAGATACATCTGATTCTCTCCGATGCGCTGGATATGAAAACAGACAGGTGGCGCACAATTCTTGAAAGGAAAACCCTGGCCCTGGTCTTTGAAAAACCTTCACTGCGTACCAGGCTCAGTTTTGAGATAGCCATGAAGCAACTGGGAGGCCAGGCGGTATATCTTTCTCCGGCAGAAATAGGCCTGGGAAAAAGAGAGCCAGCCCGGGACGTAGCCAGTGTACTTTGCCGCTATGTGGATGTGATCGCCGCACGTACTTTTTCCCACAGGACCACACAGGAACTGGCGGAATATGCCGATGTCCCGGTAATCAACGCACTGGATGACGTTGAACATCCCTGCCAGGCACTAGCCGATCTGCTGACCATTACTGAGAAAAAAGGTGATTTGAAAGGTTTGAAGGTAGCCTATATCGGAGACGGGAATAACGTAGCCAACAGCCTGATGCTGGCCTGCACCGCCATGGGAATAAACTTCAGCGTCGCCTCACCGGACGGCTATAAAATGGCCCCGAATATACTTCAAACGGCAGGAGAATACGGCATTGACAGCGGGGCAGAGGTCTTCTGCACCGACAAGCCTCTTGAGGCCGTGGAAGGCGCAGACGTTGTCTATACCGACGTCTGGACCAGCATGGGGCAGGAAGAAGAGTCGGAAATACGCTTGAAGGCATTCAGCGCTTTCAAAGTCACGCGGGAAATCATGGATAAAGCCGGGAAAGAGGCAATTTTCATGCATCCTCTGCCGGCCCATCACGGGGAAGAGGTAACTGACGATGTTCTTTACAGCCCGGCATCAGTAGTGTTTGACCAGGCGGAAAACCGCCTGCATGTCCAGAAAGCTCTTTTAGCAGAAATGCTGGGGGGACTGGACGTCTTTTTGAGGAGACATAAATAGTCTCACAGTAGAATAATTTTCAAGAAAAATACAATAAAGGTTAAAAATAATTTGGCCAAACCTATCGTAGTCATTGTGGGCAGGCAAAATGTAGGTAAATCAACTCTGGTGAACCGCATCACCGGAAAAGAAATAGCAATTGTAGAAGACTTTCCGGGAACAACGCGGGACCGCATTTTCTCCGACACGGACTGGAACGGAGTTGACTTCACACTGGTAGACACAGGAGGACTTGAGCTACAGGACCAGTCCGACATGTCCAGGGAAGTAAGAAAGCAGGCTGAAGCAGCCATCAAAGAGGCTGATGTCATCGTCTTTCTAACGGAAGTCAAGACCGGTCTGATGCCGGCAGACCATGATATCGCGGATATCTTGCGCAGGTCTCAAAAACCGGTCATACTGGCTGTCAACAAGGTAGACAGTGAAAAAGAGAGGCCTGAAGCGGCCGAATTCTACCAGATGGGTTTTGGAGAAAACATACCGCTGAGCGCACACCACGGCAGGGGAGTTGCGGAACTCCTGGATAAAATTGTCTCAGTCCTGCCTCCCCAGGTTGATTCAGGGGAGAGTACGGAAGCCGGAATCAGGGTGGCAATCGTAGGCAGACCGCATGTCGGAAAATCATTATTGCTGAACAGCCTGCTGGGTAAAGAACGCAGTATTGTCGGACATCAACCGGGAACAACACGGGACGCCATAGACACTGTGTTTGACTTCAACGGGCAAAATATGATAATTATTGATACTGCTGGGATTCGGCGCCGGGGAAGGGTAGAAAAAGGCATCGAATGGTTCAGCGTACTGCGCTCAATGAGGGCGATTGACCGTTCGGATATGGCATTGCTGGTAGTGGATGCCACTGAACCACTGACTGACCAGGACGCGCATATTGCCGGATACATAGAAAAAGCCGGGAAAGGCATCATAATTCTGGTCAATAAATGGGACCTTGTTACTGAAAAGAACAAAACAGTGTATAATGAGTATATAGTAAGCAGACTAAAATTTGCATCTTATGCTCCAATCCTGTATATTTCAGCTAAGCTAGGGCAGGGGATCAATAAAATAATGCCTCTGGCAGCGCAGATTTACCAGGAAAGGTCAATGAAAATACCTGACCAGGAATTGAACATACTTATAAAAGAAGCGGTTGCCTCCCACAATTCTCCCCATAAGGGGAACAAGGTACTGTCTATTTCATCCGTCAAACAAAGTGGCATTAATCCACCCACCTTTCAGTTCATGGTTAATGATCCCAGGCTTATTCATTTTTCCTATGAGCGCTTTCTTGAAAACCGGCTGAGGGAGATTTATGGATTTCAAGGCACTCCTATCCGGTTAGTGTTCAAAACAAGGGGGTAAACCATGATAGTTGCGAAACTGATTTATGTCATCATAATAGGATATCTTCTGGGCTCAGTACCTTTTGGCGTACTGGTCAGCCGGATGCAGTCCAAAGTCAATCTCCTTCAGCAAGGCAGCGGCAAGATCGGGGCTACCAATGTCCTGCGAACCTCGGGAGGTAAGGCTGCGGCCCTGGTGCTGCTGGGTGATCTACTGAAAGGAACATTATCCGTGGTACTGGCCGGACTGATTTTCGGCAACGATTTGCTGGTTGTAGGCAATATAGGCATCGGTACGCTGGTTGCCCAGGTGGTCGCCGCCCTGGCTGCCATAGCCGGGCATAACTGGTCGATCTTCCTTAAATTTAAAGGCGGAAGAGGAGTAAGTACCTTTTTCGGCGGACTTGTCGCCCTGTGTCCTCCGGCGGCTTTAATCGGAGGTGAGGTATTTTTCATCAGCGCAGGTATCACCAAATACGCTTCCATGGCTTCGATCCTGGGCGTAGTTACCGCCTATGTTATCCTGATTCCCTTCACCATCATCTACAAGTTCCCGCTGGAATATCTGGTTTATGCTCTTATCGGCGGACTGGTTATCATTTTCATGCATAAGGACAATATTAACCGCCTGGTTGCCGGTACAGAAAGAAAAATAGGCCAAAAAGCAGACGGGGACAGGGCTTCTTCAAACATCAAAGGAAACTAATTCATGCCCAAGGTCGCGATCGTCGGGACAACTTCATGGGGAGTGACACTGGGTATTGTTTTGGCCCGAAAAGGTCTTAAAATCAGCTTGCTGGCGCGTACCGGGAAAGAAGCTGTAGACCTGCAAAGCACAGGGCTCAGGTCCGGCGGTTTCCCAATCAGCGGCATCCCATCCTCCCTCAGTGTAACCAGCGATCCCCAGGAAGCTCTGGCAGACTCCAGGGCTGTAATACTGGCCGTTCCTTCCCAGACAATGCGGCAAAATCTCCAGACCATCAAAAAATATATCTCAAAATATATGCTTATAGCCAGTGCCGCCAAGGGTATAGAAATCGGCACTAAATTACGCATGTCCCAGGTTATTGCAGAAGAGATCAACACACATCAGCACAACAATATCTGCGTTATATCCGGCCCCAACCTTTCCAGGGAAATTTTAATGGGACTGCCGGCTGCTACGGTGGTAGCCGCACAAAAAGCGGAAGTCAGCCGGGCAATGCAGAGACTGCTGGCTACTCCCACGCTCTGTGTTTATACCCATACAGATGTTACGGGGGTGGAACTGGGAGGCGCTCTTAAGAACATAATAGCCCTGGGCGCCGGTATGGCGGACGGACTGAACTACGGCGATAATGCCAAGGCGACCTTTATCACCCGCGGATTAACTGAGATCACAGCCCTGGGCGTTGCGCTGGGCGCCAATCCGCTGACATTCTCAGGGCTGGCCGGACTGGGAGACCTGGTAGCCACCTGCTCCAGTACCCTTAGCCGTAATCACTACCTGGGAGTAGAGCTTACCCGGGGACGTTCACTGGAAGAAATCACCTCAACCATGGAAGGTTATGCTGAAGGAGTCGGTACGACCCGCGTAGCCTGGGAACTGGCCGGTGAACGAGGGCTGGAAATGCCCATCACCGAGAAAATATACCGGGTTTTATACGAGGGACTCAGCCCGAGAGAAGCCTCTCTGGAATTGATGGCAGCCCAGGTCAATCACGAGCTCAGCGGACGAAAGTGGAGTCTCTTTTCCTTTCTTACTCGCCGAAAGCGTCCCTGACGCCGTCAATCCAGTTTTTCCACTTTTCGCGTGAGGGCATATTATTGGACGTCAGGCTATTAGACAGTTCTTTCAGCAGCTGGCGCTGTTTGTCGTTAAGTGACTCCGGAACAAGTACCACCAGGATTATCAACTGGTCACCCCGCCCGCTTTTATTAAGGTGGGCTATACCCTGGCCTTTCAGACGGAAAAGCCTGCCGGTCTGACTGCCGGGTGGGATTTTTAGTTTGGTTTTTCCTACCAGTCCGGGAACCTCAACCTCATCCCCCATTGCCGCCTGGAAAACATTCAGCGGCAGCTCATAGATGATATCGTCTCCTCTGCGCTGGAAATATTCGTGAGGCTTGACCGAAAGGGTGATATACAGATTGCCGGAAGGTCCGCCCAGGCTTCCTGAGTCCCCTTCTCCCCTCATTACCACCTGTGAACCGTGGTCTACTCCTGGAGGAATCCTTACGTTGATATTACGTTCAAACTTTTCTCTGCCGCTGCCCCGGCATTGAGGGCAATAGTCTTTGATAACGCTGCCTTTGCCTCTACAGACAGAACAGGTAGTGACATTGGTAAAACGGCCGAAAATGCTCTGCTGAACTCTCCTTATCTGCCCCGTACCATTACAGGCAGTACAGCGGACAGGGTCCACTCCCGGTTTGGAACCCTGGCCATGACAGACCGAACAATGCTCTACACGCGAGATCCTGATAGTTTTTTCACAACCGAAGGCAGCTTCATCAAAAGAAATCGTCAGCTCAGACTGCCGGTCGGAACCCTGCTGAGGCCCCTGGCGGGCAGCTCCCGCAGTCCCGCCAAAAAAAGCTTCGAAGATATCTCCAAAACCGCCGAAATCCATACCTTCGAAACCCCGCCCGGCGCCGTTGTTCTGAATACCGGCATGACCATAGCGGTCATACACGGAGCGCTTATCCCGGTCGGACAGCACCTCATAGGCTTCATTGACCTCTTTAAATGCTTCGCCGGAGCTATCATCATGATTATGATCGGGATGATATTTGAATGCCAGTTTCCTGAAAGCCTTTTTTATTTCTTCGTCCGTGGCGTTGCGGTCCACACCCAGTATATCGTAATAGTCACGTTTTGTAGTCATTTTTTATTAAAACCCGGAAAAGCGTACTACCAGGTAATTGCATCTCCTTGTTTGAAATATATGTTGGTTGTCAGACCCCCAACTAATAAGTATAGCATTAAAACAGACAGGATTGAAACCCGATTGACTTTAGTTATTACCCACTTCATAATAGCATCATGCTATATGTAACGACTTTTGTTGTTGCGTATACAGGTGATTGCCGCAGCCTGGTCGGTCTGCCGACTGCGCAAGG
>CAYLVC010000042.1:0-8580 GCA_964387005.1 uncultured Dehalococcoidales bacterium
TCCTGACCTTTTATCGCCATCCGTTACCTCGTTTACCGCCCCCTTCTCCCCGGTCAACCGGGAAGAAGGGGGGTATGTATTCTATTTGTTTATAGTATTATTGCTTGCCTTTAATCAGGCTATCAACTACACCGGGATCTGCCAGTGTACTGGTATCGCCCAGATTACCGGTATCACCTGCGGCGATCTTAACCAGAATTCTCCTCATGATCTTGCCGCTGCGTGTCTTGGGCAGACCTTCAGCATACTGGATTTTATCAGGGCTTGCGATCGGACCAATTACCTTTCGCACATGAGCAATCAACTCTTTTTTCAGTTCATCGGTGCCGTTAATGCCGGATTTAAGAGTCACATAGGCATAAATACCTTCACCTTTTATGCTATGAGGCATACCAACTACGGCTGCTTCAGCCACTGAAGCATGGGAAACCAGGGCACTCTCGACTTCAGCTGTGCCGATACGATGGCCGGAAACCTTGATTACATCGTCGATACGGCCCATCAGCCAGTAATATCCATCTTCATCCACCCTGGCGCCGTCACCGACGGTATACACACCGGGGAATTGAACGAAATACTTCTCCTGGAATAGTTTGGGATCATCTTTATCATCGCCCCAGATACGGCGCATCAGGCCAGGCCACGGCCGCTTAATAACCAGATAACCACCCTCATTGACTTCGGCCGGCGAACCATCCGCTCTTAAAATGGCCGGTTCACAACCCGGGAACGGTACTGTAGCGGAACCGGGTTTCTGAGCCACTGCGCCGGGCAGGGGTGAAATCAAGATACCGCCGGTTTCAGTCTGCCACCAGGTATCTACCAGCGGACATTTACTCTTTCCGATATTCTCGTAGTACCAGATCCATACTTCAGGATTGATGGGCTCACCTACGCTGCCCAGCAGACGCAGTGACGAAAGATCGTGAGAATTGATATAATCTACGCTTTCTCTCATCAGTGAGCGGATTACGGTAGGAGCGGTATAGAAAATACTGACCTTGAATTTTTCAATAATTTCCCAGAATCTGTCCGGCTTCGGATAGGTCGGGACGCTTTCGAACATCAGGCTGGTGGCGCCGTTGGATAACGGGCCATATACGATATAGGTATGTCCGGTGATCCAGCCGATATCGGCCGTACACCAGTGGATATCCTCATCCTTCAAATCGAATATCCATTTTGAGGTCTGATAAGCGTACATCAGGTAACCGGCCTGAGTGTGCACAACGCCCTTGGGTTTACCAGTGCTTCCACTGGTATAGAGAATGAAAAGCGGGTCTTCAGAATCCAGGACTTCGGGTTCACATTCGGACTTAATATCAGGTTCAGCCATGAGATCGTTCCACCACAGATCCCGGCCTTCTTTCATGGTCACTTCACATCCGGCTCTTTTCACGACAATGGCGTTCTTTATGCTCGGGTTAGCTGCCATGGCAGTATCAGCCCCGGCTTTGTTGGCAATGGTCTTGCCGTTGCGGTAGTAGCCATCAGCACAAATCAAGAGGGAAGCCTGGCTGTCGGCAATCCTGTCTCGCAGAGCTTCGGCACTGAATCCGCCAAAAACGATGGTGTGAATTGCGCCGATTCTGGCACAGGCCAGCATTGATATTGCCAGTTCAGGTATCATGGGAAGATAAATACATACCCTGTCACCTTTCTTGACACCCTGTTTTTTGAGTACATTGGCAAACTTGTTTACTTCATAGTACAACTGCTGGTATGTCAGGGTTCTGGTCTCACCCAGGGGTTCACCCTGCCAGATAATGGCGGCCTTGTTGCGGCGCCAGGTCTTGCAATGACGGTCAATACAATTATAGCTGACATTGATTTTACCACCCACGAACCAGGAATGTTTGGCCTTGGCAAAATCTTCTACCAGGACTTTGTTCCATTTTTTGTACCAGTCCAGGTCCTGCGCCATTTCTGCCCAGAAACCTTCAGGATCATCCATGGACCGTTTGTAAATCTTTTTGTACTCGTCCATGCTTTTTATGTAGGCTTTCTTGCTGAAATCCTTTGGAGAAGGAAATATTCTCTTCTCCTCCATCATGGAAGTGATTCCACCTTCGGACATTTGTGTTCCTCCTATTTTTTTTGTATTTTACTTCAATACAGAATCCCACTATCTTACCAGGGAATGAGTGTGCGTTCCTGTTTTTTTATATCTGGGCTTTTTCCCCAGCCCTGTTCAAATGAATCCTCAGTGAATCCAGTTGACTGAGGGTACTGCCGTCCAGTATTTTGCCGCCCACTCTGACTATTAAACCCCCGATGATTGCAGGATCAACCTTTTCCGTTAATTTTACCTTCTTCCCGGTAATATCCTGTAAACGGGCTGCTAATTGTTCTCTCTCTTTTTCTTCCAGGGGAACAAATGTGCTTACCTCAGCTTTTTCGATGCCTCTATAATCATCCACCAATCTCAGATAAGCCTTATAAATTTCCTCCACAAGTCCGAAATCCCCCCTCTTAACGAGAATATAAGTCATATTCTGAGCCAGGGGATTCAGGTCTTTCAACTGGGCCTGTAATAACCTGGATTTCTGCTCAAACGAAAACCGCGGGTTATTGACAGCCCCGGAAAGATCGGTATTTCGTGCCAGAGCGGCTATTTTATCAAGGTCGCTCTGCCAGCGTTCAATTGCCTTCTGTTGCAACGCTATCTGAAATACCGCCTGCGAGTAGCGCTTTGCATGAAGCTTGTTGTTTGCCAAAAGTCCTTCTCCCGGATTTTCTAACCTTTATTAACCGACTTGCTTTCCTGCAATACTTTGTCGATAAGCGCCTTATGCGATTTCTTATCAAGCGTCTGACCGATAACCTTACCGGCCGCCAGTACTGTGAGATCGGCGAATTCCTGTCTTATTTCATCAACAGCGCTCGCTCTCTCGGCATTTATTGCCTGACGAGCTTTCTCAATCAGCATTTCACCCTCTTTTTTAGCCTGGTCCTGTGCGCTTGCCCTGATCTCTTCGCCTGTCTGAGTTGCCCTGAGAATTATTTCCTGACCCTTCTGGCTGGCAACTTGAATCTGTCTCTTGATTTCGTCTTCGGATCTGGCCGATTGCACCTTAACTATTTCCGCCTGCTCCAGGCTCTCTTTTATCCTCTTTGAACGCTCATCCAGCATCTTCAAAAGCGGTTTATAGGCCACAAACCGTAAAATCACAAATAACAGGACGAAACTAACCAGCTGTGTGACTAATACCGGCCACTCAATTCCAATCCCTGAAAAAAGCTTATCCATGTTGTTCTCCCTCTAGTTATTTGTCTAGAGATTGAGTAATATTTCCATACTATTTGCGGAGTAACCCTTGATTGCTCAATACTAGAGCAAAGCCAGGATAATGGCGATAATCAGGGCATAGATTGCAATAGCTTCGGCGAACACAATACCCAGAATCATGTTTATCTGGATAGCGCCTTTGGCTTCAGGATTACGTCCAAGGGCCTGCATGGCTCCATATCCCAAAAGACCAATACCAAGACCCGGGCCCAGAGCGCCTAAACCGATAGCCAGACCTGCTGCCAGATATTTAAATGCTTGTGGATCCATTAACTTCCCCCTCTTGATGATATTTATCAGCTATTTATATTTTAATTGACTTGTTCATGAGCCATTGACGAGGTCGATGTTTCATTTAACGCCTCATTATGTGATGAGGCATCATCATGATCTTCGTGGCTGGCTACAGCAAGGTTGATAAAAATCAGGGTAAGGCTGGCAAAAACAAAGGCCTGTATAAAGCCGATGAACATCTCCAGTCCATAAAACGGCACCGCCAGCGTAAGCGGAACAAGAAAGGCCAGGATCATCAGTAAAATCTCACCGGCCATCATATTCCCGAACAAACGAAAGCTGAAACTGATCAGCCTGATAAACTCGCTCAGAGTCTCCAGAGCGCCAACCACAAGATCGATAAATCCGAAAAACAGCGATCCAAGACCGGATTTGACTTTCCCTCCGAACAATTGACCGAAAGCTGTTTTCAGCTGACCTACGCGAACAAATTTTTGCAGATACTTCCCGGCTCCCAGCATCTTAATCCCATAATATTCAACCGCAACGAAGGAAAATATTGCCAGAGCGAGTGTGACGTTAAGATCTGTATTTGCGCCCCGCAGCAAGGGTATGACAGTTGAATGCTCATGAATAATAAAAGCATGCCCATAAAAGGGGATCAAACTTAACCAGGCATTAATTGCAACGAAGATGAAAATTGTAGCAACCACGGGGAAAAAGCGCCGTCCGTTTTTCTCACCGCAAACGCTTATACAAAAATCAAGCATAAATCCAAAGACAAACTCCATTACCCCCTGAAGACCACGGGGAACAAGTTTCATGCGACGGAAGGCGAAATAGGACAGAGCGACGATTAAAACAATCGATATCCAGGCGGTCACCATGGTATTGGTGATTCCAAATGAACCTATATGCGCTATAGCTTCGGCAGGTAGAGCCGGTTCAGGAGCAGGGACATTCAACCAGCTCGGACCGTGATTACCGAATAGTGCTCCACTGATAAGACCTAATACTGTAAGGGCAAGAACAATGACTCCTAAAATAACCAAAAGGGGAAAGGAACAACCTAAACAGCCCCTTTTCTGCACTGGTTATCTCCTTTCCCTTTTTTTGTTTATTAAAGGTAATAGCATTTTAAATACACCCCAAAAAGCCAGTATTAAACCCAAAAACAAGCCCACTAACGCAAAAACAGGCTGGGTGTCCAACTTACCATCCAGCCATAGTCCGCAAAACACTCCACCAACAATACAAAAACCAATGTAAAACCCAACCCCTGCAAGCCGTACGACCGGACCCAAATTATCCATATGTCATTATTAAAACGAAATTCTATATAGAAATATAGAAATATCCCAACTGCGTCCGCAGTAAAGACCTGGCTTCATCACCAGGAATTGCATCAAGATTTCCTTTTATCGAAATCTTCCAGATCAAGGGTGTTGATGAAATCATAGAAGGCAGACATTTTCTTCATTTCGTCTTCACTTACCTTGGTGTCCGCATCTTTTCCCAAAGTACCATCCGACATACCCACCGGCTTTCCGGTTTCTCTATCCAGAAGAATGCCGGCTTTGTCCATTACAGCTTCTTCCGCGAAGATAGGTACCTCCGCCCTTACTGCCAGAGCCAGGGCATCACTCGGGCGGGAATCGACTTCCATTTGTTCTCCATCAACGCTCAACAAAATCTTGGCATAAAAGGTATCGTTCTTAAGATCACTTACCACAATAGATCCAATTGATGCTCCCAGAGCATCAATAACCGAACACAACAAATCGTGAGTCAGGGGTCTCGGCACACTAACCCCCTGTAATTTTACAGCGATGGCATCTGCTTCCGAAGGTCCGATCCAGATAGGTAGATATCGTTCTGCGGTTTTTTCTTTCAGAATGACCACTCGCTGGTAATTCATCAGGCTAACGCGAATGCTGTCAACAGTCATTTCAATCATAGCCATTCCTCCCCGGTTTTTAACCGCCTTGAAAATTCTACTCTTTCTCACTCCCGCTGTCAACTCGAAAGCTCTTGATTTCTGCCTGATCATGCCTGTTTCGCTGACCGGTAAACAGCCCACGAGATCAACTTATGCCCTTAATATACAGGCAACCCTGAACGTTTCCCTAGAGGCATTTAAGCTCATTTACCACCTCATCGATGGTCTGTTCTGAGGTACTGGTGCCGCTTGTTATACCAATCCTGTTCTTGCCTGTTAACCATTCAGGATTTATTTCCGATGCATTACCAATTAAGTAAGCTTCAGTTTCTCTGGAACAGAGTTCAAGCAAACGTCGGCTGTTAGCACTCGACCGGCCCCCGATAATCAGCATCAGGTCCACCTTTTTGGCCAGTTCCAGAGACTCCGATTGACGCTTTCTTACTCCATGACAGATCGTATCCATTATGCGTATTTCTGCATTATCGGAAAGTGCTATATCCAGAAATCCTTTTATAAAACCGGAAAAGTTTTCAGGTATCTGGGTAGTTTGAGATAGAATCCCGATTTTTCTGGGCAATTTTTTCATAGCTTCCAGGGGAACGGTATCCAGTGTCGCCAGACCTTTCTGAGCTGTGCAACCCAGAATTCCTTTTACCTCCGGATGCCGGGCTTCCCCATAAATAACCACCAGAAAACCGGCTTTGGCCAGCTTCATAGCTGTTATCTGCGCTCTTCTGACCGAGGGACAAGTAGTATCAATCACCTCTATATCCTGTTTCTCCAGTTCCGCTTCCACCTGCGGACTGACTCCATGAGCGCTTATGGCTACTACTTTGCTCTTTATCTGGTCGAAGCTCTCAACAACATTAATTCCCCTGGCACTCAGTTTTTTCAATACCTCTTCATTATGGACAAGCGCTCCAAGCGTATCGATATTCCCTTTTTCCCTGGCTGCTTTTTCCAGTATTTCAATAGCCCTGCGGACACCAAAACAAAAACCAATTTCACTAACCTTCTGGATCTTCATAAAGCTGCTCTCTCCGCCAAGACATATTCCCTGCAGTGCTTTTCCCTTAACAATTCCGTGATTTTCCTCAAGGTAATGTCTGATGTCTTTTACTGACCAGCATAGACCAGACCACATCTTCTCTTATTGGTCTAAAGATAGAACCAGGTTGATTAAGGTCCTGACGGACACTCCCGTAGCTCCTTTCCCCAGGTACCCCCTTTCCTTGCCGGACATTGAAGTGCCGGCAATATCCAGATGCACCCAGGGAGTGCTCCCCACAAACTCTTTCAGGAAAAGAGCGGCAGTAGTCGCACCGGCATTTCTTCCACCTGAATTTTTGATATCAGCTACTTCGCTTTTATTAAGCTCCCTGTACTCATCGTTCATGGGTAACTGCCAGAATAACTCACCCGCCTTTCCCCCCAGAGAAATAACCTGGTTAACCAGTTCCTGACTATTTCCGAAGACACCTGTGCAGATATCCCCCAATGCTATGCGGCATGAACCCGTCAAAGTGGCAACGTCCACTATTTTCATGGCTCCCAGTTTCCTGGCATAGCATAATCCGTCAGCCAGTATCAATCTTCCTTCGGCGTCAGTTGATATTATCTCAACAGTCATTCCATTCATCATGGTAATGATGTCTCCCGGACGCATGGCTGTACCGCTGGGTAAATTTTCGGTTGCGCTGACAATTACCGTAAGATTGATATGGGGACGAAGCTGGGCTACGGCACTGATAACGCCTATTACTGCTGCTGCACCAGCCATATCTCCCTTCATTTCTCCCATGTTCTCGGATGGTTTAAGAGATATACCTCCGGAATCAAAAGTGATTCCTTTCCCTACCAGAGCAATATCAGGCAGTTCGTTTTTTCCTCCGCGATAATTCATAACAGTGAATTTAGGCGGTTGCTGGCTCCCCTGCGATACCCCCAGTATTCCCCCCATTCCCAGAGCCTTCATCTGCTCAATATCCATCACTTCGATACTAAAACCGTTAACCTGAGCCAGACCACCGGCTATCTCAGCCATCCTGGCTGGATTCATAAAATTAGCGGGCTCATTGACCAAATCCCTGGCAAGATTCACAGCATCAGCGATTATTTTGCCCTTTCTGCATCCTGTTTCCAGCAGTTCGGCATTTGAGGTGACTTCGTCCATTATGTCAAATTGCTGAATATTTTCAACTCTTTCATCTTTTGTAAAATATTTTCTGAATGTATACATTCCCAGCAAGGCTCCTTCGGTTATTGCCTGCCCTGCTTCTTCCGGTTTCAGTCCCAGATTGCCCTCACAGGCTATCAAACCGCTTTTCCCACCGTGTTTTTTACTGAGAGTGTTACATACTTCAGCTACAGCCGCTCTGACCCGGTCTGAAGTCAGTTCCGCCTTTTTTCCCAGCCCCATAACAGCGATCTTCCGGCTGGGGATATTCCCCAGACTATACACACAGGTTATTTCCTTCCATTTTCCCTTGATCTCTCCCCTCTGGATCAGCTGCGCTATCACTCCTCCCAGCTTTTTATCTACTCTGCTTAAATTTTCCCCAATCTCCGGTGAATCTTCAAAAAAGCCAAGGATAATCGCATCCTGGGAAGAAACGGTAATATCTCCTTGAACAACTTTCAGTTCCATACATTCTCCTTAACAGTGACTAATATTATTACCATAACCAGAACTGGTACAAGTATCTATATTGCAGGATAAACCACTTTTTATATTGACGCCAGGTTTACGTTGCGTGAATAACAGGTTAGTTCTTGAAAAAGGCAAGATTAATGCTGACATTATCAACCCTGATCAAAACGCAGACAATTTCAAACGTAAAACTGCATCAGCTATTTACAATTTGGAAAGGACCGGCGTTGTCATATGCATTGCCCGCTGTATACGTCGGTCTTGCAGCAGAAATATTCTAGGTCATGGGGTGATGTTCAAAACTCTTGCCCCATTTACCTGTCCGTACACCATTCTCAAGTAAAGCTGGAATAAGAAAAATACTGGTGAGCAAAAGCATCAGTAAAAGAAATTGAACAAATGAAATTCTACCCCAGGAATAGCCGCTGATTAAGGCCAGAGCAATCGCACCCGTCAGAAACAGCA
>CAYLVC010000042.1:8680-13146 GCA_964387005.1 uncultured Dehalococcoidales bacterium
CCCCAGGAATAGCCGCTGATTAAGGCCAGAGCAATCGCACCCGTCAGAAACAGCACAGCTATTTTTAACCAGCGCCTCCTGATGCGAACAAAACTGATAACACCGAAAGCCAGGGACAAAAAACTGATGCCAATCCACGGCCCGTAAATCGCAAACCTGGAGGCATCAAACCCAAATTGCCATTCAGATAATACAAACCAGGCTATTATAACCGGCATCGGGAAAAGCATAAGTGAAAGATGCAGCCAGTCCTTCTTTAACGTCTGGCTGACCAGGCGTACGATAAGCCACAAGGCCAGAGGGAGATATAAGAGGATTGCCACCCAGGCCAGGGCTTTGGGAAGAAAAAGCAAAGACAGACCTGCAATAACCACAGGTAAAAGCGAATAACCCAGCCATGGAAACAGCCAACCGGAATTACCCTTCCACCAGCCGTAAACTGTTGTACTCAAGATAACGAAAAGCAGCACCAGTACCCAGCCTGTTCCTCTCCACCAGTTGAGTAAAAACAACAGGCCGAAGAGAATATGAGGAAGAGAAGCCATAAGGGCTTGCTGCCAGGACCCCTGGCTATGAGCTTCATAAATTTGAACGGCAACCGATTTGGCCGATCCGAGTAGCTTTATGCAGGTACTTGCGGCTTCTTCGTCATGAAGACCGTTTTCTTTCAGCTCCTGGACTTTATCCTCAATATGAGTGGACAACTCATCGATTACTTCTTTCTCAGATGGAGTTTCCAGCCTCAGATTACTTTTTATGTTGGCTAAATATTCTTCAATTATGGCTGACACATTTTTACCTTTTACAATGACGTCAGGGATAGTGTCTGTGTACTGTTTCAATCTCCCGTCAGGTACGCCATATTTGAGTATTATATTTCTTTAAGATGTATTATCAGGTTCATTGCCCTCAAAAATTCATCCCAGCTGCTTCTCTTTTCATCGAGAAGACCTACTCCCCTCTCTGTGATATGATAATACTTCCGTTGCTGGCCGCTGGGCAGTATCTGCCATGTCCCCTGGATCATGCCGTTTTTTTCCAGCCTGTGTAAAGCAGGATAAAGAGTGCCTTCCTTGAACCTGAAATAACCCTGGCTGCGGTTTTCAAGTTCTTTAATTATCTGATAACCGTACATGGGCTGCCTGTTTACCAAACAAAGCAATAAAGAATCAATATTGCTCTTAATTAAATCGTGTCTTTCTGGCATCGGTAACTCCTTTACAATAGGCTTGCCTTCATTATAGCAATTCGCTCTATTGCTTTACAAACGCCCATTCACTGTTAGATTATCTTATCAGATGTTAATCCGTTTTTCAACATGCAATATACCACTTCCCAGCAGTCCTGTTCAGGGCAAATATTCGAATATTTCAACATTGGACAGCATCCTGTCGCCATCCTTTCCTACGATTGTCGGAGATTGATATATCAGCCTGTAATGTTCAAGTTCCTCAAGCGGCACCGGACTTATAAACGGCTCTGTTCCGACTATTATGTGATCGGGTGACTGATTGCAGATTTCCACTGCTTCAGCATATGTCGCATATAGCTTGCTGGTAATTATCTCTTTATATTTCTTACCATTTATATCCGTTTTTTCCGCAAAGGAAATCACACGGGTTGAATTGCCGGGCACTACGGCTTTCCCCTCAAAATTATAAAGCCGGCAACACATCGACCTGTAATATTCAGGATAAAATACCTGAACCGCCTCCATTTTACCGTCGCTGTTTCTCTGATAATAGTATTCTGAAGCCTGTTTGCTTCCTCCCCAGTTTGACATTGCATTGAATTTCGTAGATACCATACTTTTATCCAGGATAACGTATTTAGATCGCAACTGATCCAGATATTTGTTAGCGGAGAGCTCATCGGTAGCTGTGAAATAGCGGCCGGCAGACCACGCCCCATCCTGAAAAGCATTGGCGTTAGGAATCCGGTGTGCAATCGCCGTGATCCAGTGGCCGTAGTCCCACCAGGACATAACCCCGTAGGACGACTCAGGGTAAACGTAAGAATGACCGGGCCGCGGCTTTTCATAAAGGGCGTAATAGTAGTCCGCAGATGAAAACGGTTCGGGTGTGTTGTCCTTCATCCATGTAAGCGCTGCGTGCCAGTCATTATCGGGGGCAGGCACACTGCCGGCAACACTCTTTATCTGGCTGAAATTGGGGAAAAACACCAGAAAGAAACAGATGATCACGGCCAAACCCGCGGATGCAATACCAGGATAGGCCTTCCCGGGCGATACCTCTTTCCGCTGTGCCTTTTGGGATTTTTTTCCCCTCTTCGCCGTGACTGATACGGGTGCAGCTTCCGGCTTTGTTTTTTCAAGACCTGCCCGCTTGAAAACATGCCGGATCAATTCATAAATCTTCCATGAAATATATCCGCCGCATATGGCTGTGTTAACGGCAAAATAGTACGAAAAGCGGTTTTGTCCCACCATAGCCAGCAGCATCAAGATTGTCCAGGTCAGGAACAGTGTAATATCTGCCCTGGTTTTTTTGACAGAATAGTATATTAGTAGTCCAAGTGATACCGGAACGAAGAAAAATCCGGTGGTAAAAAATCCCCACGGCCGGCTGCCGGTAAAGTTACCAAAATCAAACCCCCGGAAAAGTGGTTGAGCTTCGGTGATGGTCAATGCAAATCCCCCGGGCAAAAACAGGTCCACATACCGCGTGACGGATGCGAATACCGGCCGTGCCAGGAAATAAATGATCAATGCAGCGGCTATTCCAATTACCACCAGCAGAGGAAGATAATATATTCGCCTGATTTTTCTGATAACCAGCCATTTTGATAGAAAAGCCAGAGCCGTGAAAGTGACTATTCCTGCGGCGAGCGAGATGGGGTGCATTTTATCCAGGGATCCCTGGCCGATAAAGGGCGTTACCATTATCAGAGCGATAATAAAAGCCGGGACCCCTATCATACACAGGTAATCCGTAGATTTGCCGGCCAAATGATCGACAATAAACTGTATCACAAAGTAAACATAGAGGATGAGTAAAACGAGCAAACCGCCTACCCAGGAAAGCATATACGTCCCCAGAAAGAGACCGAATAAAAGGCTATATACCAGGGTCTTTCGAAGCAATCTCCAGTTCCCGGGCCGGACATGCCCAAAATCCAGCTGCTTCTTAACGGCCTCTTTTAAGGCCAGCATCAGGAACAGCACCGCCAGAACACTGAAGAATACTTCGGCCACATGATGATCGGTCACACCCAGTAACGAACGAGCCAGAAAATTCCCGGGGAGTACAGCGATAAGCGCAGCACAGATCAGTCCGGTTTTTCTGCCAAACAACTCCTTCCCGATGAAGAATACCGGCACCGTAACCAGGGCTCCCATCACAGCCGGGAAATAGGCTGCCACTACCTCCAGAGTGTGCTGTGAAGGAGAACCTGCCCCGATAACCCATATCACCGAACCCAATAATAGATCGAAAAGAGGAGCGAAATACACATTGCGGCCAAAGGGGAAAAAGGTATAGGGATCAAATGTTATATTTTGTGGAAAATGATGCAGCAGGTTTTCAATCAAACGTATATGATACCATGGATCAGTCTCCGCAAACCTGACCCAGTCGCTGCCGAAAACGGCATCCTGCCGGAATACAATCCGCAAGATTAGAGATAAAGCAAAAATCGCCAGCAGAATCAGAAAGTATGTCTTATTAGTACCCCATCTTCTTCTGGTGTGTTCCGAAGTATCTTTCATGTCTGTTATTATACAATGGATATGATCAGGGGCGCTATCTATCAGTCCCCGCTATAAACATCTTCTGCCTTTTACTGTTCCTGTCCGGACAGGTTCTTGAGAAAGACCATTATTGTCGGGCTGGAATATACCTTTGTATACTTGAGGTCTTTTACCATTGCCAGTGAACGGGTGTATCCATTATCTTCAAAGGACAGAGCAAAGCGCATTGACCGATAATAAAAGGCCGTATTTCTGAAAACAGCTACATCAGGCTGCCTTTCACCAAAATCCTGCGAGAATTTCCTGACCTCTTTAACTGAGGATGGCGTATAAAAAGCCAGCTGATTTAAAAAGTCACCCCCAATGCTTTTTCCATCAATAGGGGTCAGCGACCCTACGAATTTCAAACCGTATTCTTCCGATAAGGGAGGACTGCTATAGGCATCTATGCCATATATCACTATGGGGAAAGTCAAGGTTAAGCCGAGTACTCCGGCTGCAAGGACAACTGCAGGCACTGCATGTTTAAGCCAGTTCCAGCGAATAATCAGGGAACTCACAATACAGGATAAAGCTAAAACTATATAGGTCAAACCTGTTTCAATCAGGTCATGGGCATTTTCTGCCAGAAGCAAGGTCAGTATTACCAGCAATGGGATAGCCAGGATAAAAAGGATTTCCCCCGGTCTGAAACTACCCAGGCTTTTTACCCACTTTTTGAAGTTTTTCTTTCTTATGAGATTGATCATCAAGGCCA
>CAYLVC010000043.1:0-1827 GCA_964387005.1 uncultured Dehalococcoidales bacterium
GACTATATTATCGACCTCGGTCCGGGAGCAGGAGACAGCGGTGGTTATGTTATTGCCACCGGCACTCCCGAAGAAGTAGCCCGGCAAAGCGGTTCCTCAACCGGGCAGTACCTTGCCCGTATTCTTGAAGCGGAAGATAAGCCCGTATTGACGCGCTGACAGCGACCGGATATGATATATCAGGACATACCGCAGGGGCTCAGGCCCCTGTGTTTATTTTTGGGTTAAGAAAAGTGTTGGGGAATGACTCATCATACCTGCCTGTCTTTCAAGCACAGGCCTGCTGAAAATACCGCTGCAATAGAAAAGAATAACAGCTCCGGCCAAAAACCGGGTGTATATTACGGCTATGTCATTGTTGTTATCACCTTCCTTATGATGGTATTGGGCTGGGGCATATTTTATATCTACGGTGTGTTCTTTAATTCACTGATCAACGAATTCGGCTGGAGCAGGACCGTTACCTCAGGGGCTTTCTCTGCCAGCATACTTGTATCAGGCTTTTCCGGGATCGTAACAGGAAGATTGAGTGACCGCTTTGGGCCCAGAAGGGTGATAATAGTCTGCACTATTTTGCTTTCAATGGGTTATATCCTGATGTCCCTGGTAGCCAGCGCCTGGCAGTTTTATCTGATCTATATTGTCTTGATTGCCTCAGGAGTTGGGGGATTCTGGTCTCCGCTGGTAGCCGCCGTGGCGCGCTGGTTTATTGCCAAAAGGGGACTGATGACGGGTATTGTCAGCGGGGGCATCAGTTTCGGCTCACTTGTGCTGGCGCCCGCAGTCACCCAGCTTATTTCCGCCGTCGGCTGGAGAACTACCTACGTCGTTATCGGCCTGATCATTCTGGTGGTAGTCATGGTCGCTGTCATATTCTTTAAAAATAGCCCTGGCATGGATTTTGCCAGGCCGGGATTCCCGGTAAAAGAAGGTTCCATAAAGCTTCCTGTATTGCCGCACTTTTCGCTGAAAGAAGCCGCTGCTACCCGCCAGTTCTGGATGGTCTGCGGCATCTACCTGTGTTTTGGTGCAATCCAGTTGATCATCATGGTGCATATCGTTCCTTTTGCTACCGGTATGGATATATCTGACATAAAAGCCGCCGTTATCCTTTCAATAATCGGTGGGGCCGGCCTGGCCGGCAGGATAATCATGGGATTAATTACCGACCGGCTCAAGGTCAAACCCTGCGCAGTCCTCTGTCTCGGCCTGATGACCTCCGCCCTGGTCTGGCTCCAGTTTTCTCCCGGATTGTGGCAGCTTTACCTCTTTGCGGCCGTTTTCGGCTTCGGCTACGGCGGCCTGTCCTGTCTTCAGTCCCTGATCGCTGCCGAACTGTATGGCTTACTGTCGGTGGGTGTGATAACGGCTATTTTCAGCTGTATGTTCGATGTCGGTGGAGGAATCGGCCCGGTCCTGGCCGGATTTATTTTCGATGTCAGCCTGAGCTACCAGTGGGCCTTTGTCCTGTGCCTGGTGCTGGTGGTAATTGCCCTTGGAATCAGCCTGACGCTGAAACCCCCGGCGAAGAGGTAGTACGTAAGTTTGTCAAATTAGTGACCTGATTTGAATTGTTGGAGTACGATCACAATGTTTCTGAAATAATCTAGCAGCCTCCATTGATGGGAACGTGTAGCGGCACGGCATGCCGTGCCTTCAAATATCACTAGCTAATATTCAAATGACAGCGGTTTTGCTTTTTTCAGGGTATAAAGATTCTCCCTATCAGTCTCCCATTTGCCTGGATTGCCCTGAATATATTCGCCAATTTGAAACATGTCATCCTCACTACGAATAACATGCTCATAATAACCTCTTTGCCAGATA
>CAYLVC010000043.1:1837-3717 GCA_964387005.1 uncultured Dehalococcoidales bacterium
TCTCCAGATCGCAGATTTATTCGTCTGGTAACCGCTGATTTATAGGATCGTATTATCGTCGGCAATGAAAAGCTAACAGGTTTCCCGAAAGACTCGGAACGATCGATATGTTGAGATAATACCTTGTTCCCGGATACGTCTTTAGTTATTAAGATGCCGTGAATGTGATTAGGCATAATTACATAAGCAGATAATTCTACGCCGGCAAAATGCTGTGTGATCTCCATCCAGCATGTATGCGCCATTTCACCGTAGGGATTTAGTAACATGACACTGTCAGAGACGTTCCCAAAAAGAAGTTGGTGTTTGCTAGTGCAGATAGTGACAAAATAGGCGCCTTCCTGTGAATAGTCGTAACCGGGTAGTCTCGTTGATTGGCGAGATGGTTGTATTCGTGATATCTTATGGCTTTCAGGGTATTGCATATTGCATTTTGATATTAGCTGAAATCGTGCTTCTGTTCAATAGGTTCACTTCAGGCACGGCATGCCGTGCCGCTACACGTATTTATGTAATATACAACAGCATGACAATATTCAGGCAAAAGTTGATGATTTCTTATGTTATTCTCAGTTCAGATATACCGATGATCCCTCCGGGGTCTTGACCACCTCGATGCTCACCGGAAATGCGTCTTTAAAGTCCGTTATATGCGTAATCACCAGTATCTTCTCAAAGTCATCCTGGATCGAGGTGATGGCTTCTTTGATCTTTTCAATGCCGGTGCTGTCCTGCGTCCCGAAACCCTCATCTATTATCAGCGTGGGTAAAGGCGCCCCCGCCCGCCTGGCCAGCAGTTTCGACAGGGCAATGCGGATTGCAAAATCGATGCGGAAGGCCTCGCCTCCGCTGAACATCTCGTAGTTCCGGGTACCCAGTTCGTCAGAGATGTTAATGTCCAGCGTTTCCACTACATCGCCTTTTTTGGTCTCGCGCTGCGTCTCCAGTTTCAGGCTCATACGGTTATCCGTCATGCGGGCCAGAAGCTTGTTGGCCTCATTCTCGATCTCAGGCAGGGCGGTCTCGATCAACATCGCCTGTATGCCTTTTTTACCGAAGGCCTGTACCAGTTCCTTGTAAATTTTGTCCTGGTTCAGGGCTGCTGTTCTCTGGCCTTCCTTTTCACGGCTTTTCACTTCAAGTTCGCTCAGGCGTTCCAGTCTGGCCTTGATCCCGCCCAGTATTTCCTGTATCTTCCTCTGATCGGCCAGCAGCTTCTGATATTCCGCCTCAGCCTGTGCCAGCCCGGCATTGACCGCAGAGTAGTCCTTTAGCTCGCTGACCAGGAGAGTACTTCTTTGCCGGTTTTCTTCTATGCCGGTTTTCAATTCCTGTAAATTGGCCTCTGCTTTGAGCTCCGCTTCCCTTTCCAGGATAATCTGCCTGTCGGCTTCTTCCAGCTTGTGTTTGGGCGCTTCGTATTGTTCAAGCTCGGATGTCTTTGCACGCAGCCTTTCATGCTGCTGCGGATCGTAGCCGGCGGAGTCGATTTCTTTTTCGATCTTTTCCAGTGCGGCCTGTTCGTCCAGGGCAAAATCCCTCATGGCCAGCCTCTGCTCTATCTCCTCCAGGTTTTTCTTTTCAACAGCTATCTTTTCTCCCGCCTCCTGGGCGGTACTGATCACCTGGCTGAGCGTGCCCAGCTTGCTCTGGGCAGCTTCCCTTGCACGCTTCATTCCGTTTTCCCTTTGAAGCAGGTCTGTTTCAAGCGCTTTTAGTTCGGTTTCTTTTTGGGTCAGTTCTGCCTGGTCGGTTTGTATAGTTTGTTTTTTGGTCGATTTTTCTGCCAGGTATTTCGATTCGATGCGCTTTTGCCCTTCGGCCCCCAGTTCGCTTTCGCACAGCGGGCAGGTAGCGCCTTCAGGATGGCTAAGCAGTTT
>CAYLVC010000043.1:3817-13146 GCA_964387005.1 uncultured Dehalococcoidales bacterium
CTCCAGCCGGTGTTTGATCTGGGTAAGGTTATTGACCTGTTTGAGCTTGAAGTCGAATTCCTGCCCTTGCTTTCGGGTTTCAACCAGCTGATTGTATCCGTCTTCAATCAATGTGCGGCGGGCAATAAGCTCTTCATACACGGCTATACGGGAGCGGTGTTGCTGGGCCTGTTCAGACCACAGCCTGAAGTTGTTTTCAGCAGCCTGAAGATGGGCGGATAATTCGCCAAGCTGGGTTTTCTTGCTTTCCAGCATTTCTTTTTGACGGCGTATTTCAGCCAGACGCTGCTCCTGCGCACGGGTTGCTTTCTCGGATTCCAGGAGATCGCTGGTTGCTTTGTCCATCTCAATCCGGCACTGGTCTTTCTGGGTAAGCTCCTCCCTGATGCCGCGCAGGGCTGAGTCAATTTGGGCGACGGTATTTTCCTGTTCCCTGGACAGCTGCCTGGCCCTTTCTTCCAGGTCGTCATACCTGGCCAGCTGGAGAATGCTGGATAGTACCTGTTTGCGCTCCCCGGGACGTTTGCGGGTGAATTCATCCGCATGTCCCTGCCTGAGGAAAGCGCTGTTTGTAAACGTTTCATAGTCCATATGCAGAAGCTGGATGATTTTTTGCTGGGTCTGGGTAACTGTATCACCGCTTAGTACTTTGTATCCTTCGGGAGTTACCATGTTTAGCTCCAGTATGGTCTGACCGGAGCTTTTAGCCGTCTTCGGCCTGGAATGCTTGCGTAAAATGCGGTAGCGCTGCTGCCCGGCGGCAAACTCGAACTGCACCTCGACCTCGTTCTGTCCGGCATGCACCAGCTCATCGTCGCTGTTAGCCCGGGTCTGTCCCCAGAGTGCCCAGGTGATGGCATCTATCAGGGCTGACTTGCCATGGCCGTTGTTACCGCTGATGCAGGCAGTGTGAATGCTTTCGAAGCTGATGGTTGGTATATTATCGCGGTAGCACATGAAATTACGCAGGGTAAGCTTTATCGGAATCATTTTTCTTCTCTCCGGGGATAATATGGCAGTTCTATATTAGCACTAAACGACACGGAGATTGAACTATTTTTATGGCCGTTTCGCGGTTCCCTTCTTTCAGGTTTGTCTTATGAGCAGGTAATAAGTTATACTTGGGTATTGAATTCCCGGGCTCTCTTTCCAGATTATTCAGTTACAGTGTCGGCGGCATATCCGGATCTGTTTCATGATGAATAACCGGCGAAACGTTGAAATAGAAATTTGACAGGAGGAACACACATGGGGAATTATGATCAGTATGTCATCACACCGCCCAAAAAACGTTTAACCATGAAATCCACCGGCAGCGTCGTTTTTGATGGGCTCATGGTAAACCATGAGCAGTTATGCGGCTGTGATTACATGATGGGCCATCAGTTTGTCAGGAAACCGTTTAAGGGAGATAATCCTACCCATACCCATGATTTCTGGGAGTTTCTGTGCTGGTACGGCAGCAATCCGGAAGACCCTGATGATTTTGATGCCGAGATCTGGTTCTATTTCGGTAAGGAACAGGAAAAATACGTTTTCACCAAACCCACCATAGTAGCGCTGGCTCCCAATCTGCCGCATCATCCCCTGGAGATCGTGCGCGTCGGCAAGCCCTTCATTCAGATCGAAATCATGATCGGCAACAAGGGTAAAATAGTAACACCATCTTTTGAAAAAGACAAGGATTTCAAACCCGGTGACGTTATGAAAATTGAAACCTGGTATTAATATCCAGCCCCTGCCGCTATGAGTTTGAGGAATTCCTGGAATAACTATCAAATGGTACTGAAAAGGGATTATCAAGCACCCCAAAAAGGTTTATAATGGTGGGTAAAGCAAAAAGCCCAACCCGGGCTAAGATATATTTGCTGATGTTAAAGGAGAGATGATGGGAACCGCTATTGATTTTAAAAAACAAATGACCGAGACAGTGTACATTAACATTCCCGGACCGGCAGAACCAACCCCGGGGATGAGCGGAGGCGAGCTTCTGCATGGCTTCCTGGCAGAGCTGAATAAAATGCAGGACCCGTCCATGAAGAAATGGTTTGAAGACCTCTGCATGAAATGGAATGTCCATTATAAGGAAGAAAGAGGCTAGAAGGCCTTTTCCTTAACGGATTTACTAAAAATGAAAAAGAAAATAGCAGCCATTGATGTAGGTACTACCAAGGTGTGCACCATTATGGGTGTCGTCGACAGTGAATCGGGACTGAGAGTACAGGGGATCGGCATTGCCCCTTCTCACGGGATCGAGAAAGCCCTGGTGGCCGACGCATCGAAAGCCCGGGATTCAATCCGTGATTCTATTCGAAAGGCCGAGGTTATGGCGGGTCAAAAACTGGAATCGGCCTATATTGGCGTTACCGGCAGGCATATTACCTCCATGAACAGCAAGGGTACGATAGCCATAAACCGGGCGGACGGGACGGTGCGCCCCGAGGATATGAAAAGGGGCATGGATGTGGCCCTCAATGTCACAATACCGCCCGAACAAAAAATATTGCATGTCATCCCCCGCGCCTATAGGCTGGATGGATTCGAGGTTAAAAACCCTGTGGGTATGAACGGTGCAGAGCTGGAAACTGAAGTGCATCTGATCACGGCCTCGGTATCTTCGGTGCAGAACCTCGTCAAGATAATACAGAACCTGGGTGTCAATGTCGATGACCTGGTGCTTGAACCCCTGGCCAGCGCTGAAGCTGTCCTGGCGGAAGAAGAAAAAATGTCAGGCGTCTTAATTGCCGACATCGGTGGGGGGACCACCGATACTGCCATTATCAGGGACGGCAGCATCTTTCATACCTCCGTTCTTCCCGCAGCGGGACATCAGATAACTACGGACATAGTAGCCGGCATGGGGTTGTCTTATGAACTGGCCGATGAAATGAAGAAAAAATACGGCACGCTGGTTTTACCCGGTGAAGACGATGACTATGACCAGACAGTCGGAGATAACGGACATAATGTTAACTTCCGTGCTCTGTGCGAAGTCATCAATGCCAGGGTTGAAGAAATCCTTCGCCTGATTATCCTTGACCTTCCCGCTGAAAAATATGCCGGGCTTATCCCCGCGGGTATCGTGCTAACGGGCGGCTGCGCCAATATCCCTGGTATTGTGGAGCTTGCCGAGAAAATAACCCGGCTGCCTGTCAGGATCGGTATTCCCATGGCCCTCAACGGTGTCAAAGTCGAAGCCCTGAATGATCCCGCTTTTGCCACCAGTGTAGGACTGATAGCCTGGAGCATGAAGAATAAAGGCACCTCCAACTGGTTCACCCAGCGCAGGGGTTTCAAGGGGTTTCTCGACCAGATTCTGGGTTTTTTCAAGTAGTTGTTTCCATCCCATTCGTAAAAAAAGTCCGCCGGTTCTCCCCCTTTGACCATTCTGGTCTGAATGGGGCAGGAATGGAGGACTTTTTTATTTGGGAGATCAGGGCTGTCCGAATTTTTCGTGACAAACGATTTCAGCCAGTTCCTTGCGGGGGCGGGCTTTAGGCTGAAATTCAGGGTAACCCAGGGGTGACATCTCAACTATACAATAATCACCCGGGATCTCCAGGATTTGTGCTGCCTTGAGATTGTCAAAAAGGCCCACATGCACCGTGCCCAACCCCAGGGCTGTGGCTGCCAGCATCAGGTTTTCCATGGCCAGGGCTACATCGAACATGTACCAGTACTCGCCTTTATCCGTAGCCGCCTGCCCGTTGAAGTAGCCGGACACTTTTTTTTGAGCGCAGGCCACGATCACTACCGGCGCCGTTTGAAATGATGCTGTGGCTGGGTTAATCCCCAGCCCGGGTACTGGCAACACCGTTTCTGCCAGTAACGCACGGGTGGCGCTGCTGCGTACCACAATGAATTTCCAGCACTGGGTATTGGACCATGAAGGCGCCTGCCTGGCAGCTTCCAGCACCGTTTCCAGTACACTGTCATCCACCGGGTCGGATTTATATTTACGGATACTTCGTCTGTTTTTTATAGCTTCAAGAGCGTCCATTTGTCCTCCTCAATCTTTTGGCAGAAGAGTGTTTTTCTACCGTAACCAGTATAGCCTATCCAGGCAGGCTAATTAAAGGGGTTTTGCCCTCTAAGAAGAGTTAGTCTGTTGGAAAAAACAGCGTCCGGGAAAACAACGGCGAGTGTTGTTGGGATTTGTTTTAAGCCTGTATAGGCAATTATACGCATATAAACCTGAAGTATTTTATATATTCTGCCCACGTTTAGTGCGTGATATAATGATTGTACCGGAATATGACATAATGTATATATAGAAGGTTAGCCTGGCTCGACAAAGACCCGCTCTACCGGTAGAGTCCAGGCTAACCAATACATCCTGGAATGCAAGAATAAATTTAAGTCAAATGAGGAGAAATCAAGTGAAACCATATTTTAACTGTAGAAAAATCGGTTTAGTCCTTTTTATCGGGATGCTGATTCTGGCATTAGCGGGGTGTTCAAATAACCTTGAAACAACTCAAAACCCGGCCGTAAGCTACCCGATAGATTCCACGGTTAAAACCACACTGGAAAGGGTTGTTGTGCCTGTTCCCGTCCCTGCGGCTTCGCCCGGGATTCTTCCATTTGAGGTCTCCAAATATGCGCAGAACGGCTACGGATTCTGGCAGTACGGCGAAGGGCTGGGCTATGAAAAAAGACTGGACCTTATGTCGGGTACATACACGGCAGCGCCAGCTATCAATACGACCCGGCTTTTAAGGTTTTTTGATATGACCGATATCCATATCACTGATAAGGAATCTCCAGCACAGGCTGTTTTTTTTGGCTACAAAGGCCATGTTATTTCAGCCTATTCGCCTCTTATGCTTTACACTACTCATGTTCTCGATGCAGCCGTCCAAACGGTAAATACCCTTCACAAAGAGAATTCGTTTGATTTCGGCATCTCCCTGGGTGATACCTGTAATAACACCCAATACAATGAACTGCGCTGGTACATCGATGTCCTTGACGGACAGAAGATTACTCCTGATTCGGGCGTCAAGGACGACCCTGTTCCCGGACCCAATAATGATTATCAGGACGAATACCAGGCGGCGGGACTGGACAAGACCATCCCATGGTATCAGGTTATCGGCAACCACGATCAATTCTGGATGGGAATGAAACCTGTTAACGATTACCTGCGATCTGCCTATACCGGCCAGAATATTCTCCAACTGGGTAATATTTTCGAAGCCGGCGGTATGGATAAACGGGATTTCTACATGGGTGCTCTGGACGGCCGGACACCTCTGGGAGACGTTTTAGGTGTGGGACCTGTTGCTGACTTTCAAACTCCTCCAACAGTACCAGCTGATGCTAACCGCCGTTCACTTTTTGAGAAGGAGTGGATAAACGAATTTTTTAAAACATCTTCAAGTCCGAAGGGACATGGGTTCAATCAATCCAACCTGAAAAGCGGATTTGCCAGCTATTCTTTCGAACCGAAAGCGGATTTACCGCTCAAGGTCATTGCCCTGGATGATACCCAGAAGCCGGACGACCCGGATATCGAGGGCTACGGGCACGGCACACTTGACCGGGAGCGATACGACTGGCTGGTAAGCGAGCTGGATAAGGGACAAACCGAAGGAAAGCTCATGGTTATCGCTGCACATATACCCATAGGCGTCGAACCGGAGGGCTCTGTTGTCGGCTGGTGGTCTAACGCTTATGTCTCCGAAAAAGACCTGATTGCCAAACTGAATGAATATCCGAATCTTGTACTATGGATTGCTGGACACCGTCATAAAAATGAGGTTAAAGCCTTTAAGTCACCCGATGCGGACCATCCTGAACTGGGCTTCTGGCATGTTGAAACCTCATCCTTAAGGGAGTCCCCTCAGCAAGTACGTACTTTCGAGATAGTCCGCAACAGCGATAACACTATCTCCATCTTTGTGACTGATGTTGATCCGGCAGTTAAAGAGGGGTCGATGGCGGCGATATCAAGGTCTTATGCCATCGCGGCCAATCAAATATTCAATAACAAGATCATTCTGGGACCCACAGGTTCATACAACGCAGAACTGGTCAAACAATTGAGCCCTGAAATGCAGGAGAAGATCAAGAACTACGGAACAGAGGCTGGGAAAAAATAGCTCAGGAGGTACAAACGATCTGCTACCCCTTAATCCTTAATGAAGTTCAGGCCCTCTCAGCACCCGGGGATACCCGCCACCCGATATAAGAGAGGGGATTCCCGCTTGTGGTTCGGTTTTTGAAGTAATACGTCAGGGCGCCGATGTCGCTACCCACGAACGATGAAAATTGTGCCTTGTACCCAGTTTGTACCAAGGTGAGGGGTTTGAAGAAGAATACGTTGTATTTTCGAAGGAATAATTGCTAAAAAGGAAAATGGATAAAATGCCTTACTTGTACAAAATCGGCGGTTTGGTTTTACTGATCGGTATACTGATTTTTACTTTACCCGGATGTGCAAAAAGCGAGATCCAGGGGTATCCGATAGATTCCACGGTTAAAACCACAGTGGAAAGGGCGATTGTGCCTGTTCCCGTGCTTGCTGCTTCGCCCAGGCTATTACCTTATGAAACTACTAAATTCGCACAGTACGGTTACGGCCTCTGGAATTACGGCGAGGGGCTGGAATATGAAAAAAGACTGGACCTGATGGCGGCCGGATACAACGCTTCAGCGTCAAAAAACATCGAGCTTTTACGTTTCTTTTCCCTGAGCGACATACATATTGAAGACGAAGAATCTCCTGCCCAGCTGATCAATTTCGGCTACAAAGGCGGTGTTTCTTCAGCCTATTCGCCGCAGATTTTGTATACGACCCATGTTCTGGACGCAGCCGTCCAGACGATAAATGCCCTGCACAAACAGAATGCGTTTGATTTCGGTATGACCTTGGGAGATGCAGTCAACAATTCACAGTATAATGAGCTGAGATGGTATATTGATGTCCTTGATGGCAAGAATATTAAACCTGATTCGGGAATTAAGGATGATCCTGTTCCCGGACCCAATAATGATTATCAGGATGAGTTTAAAGCGGCCGGGCTGGACAAGACTATCCCCTGGTATCAGACACTGGGCAATCACGATCACACGTGGCTGGGCACATATCCTGTGACTGATTACCTCCGGCCGTATTTTACCGGCTCGAATGTGCTTGTGATGGGAGATTTGGCTACAGAAGGCATCGACAGCCGTACTCACTATGGCGGCGTGATTGACGGCAGCACCCCGAATGGCGACATGATTGGGGGAGGGCTTATCGCGGACTTCACAACCCCTCCGACAGTCCCCGCCGATCCGGACCGCCGCCCGCTTTCTATAAAGGAGTGGATGAGCGAATTCTTAAAAACGACTTCAAATCCGGCAGGTCACGGATTCAGCCAGAGCAACCTTGATAGCGGCAATGCATGTTATAGTTTTGAGCCGAAGTCGGACTTGCCGATCAAGGTGATTGTCTTTGACGATACGCAACATGACGAGAATTATGATATTGATGAGCCGGGTGGTATGGTGGACAATGAACGTTTTAGCTGGCTGGTAAACGAACTGGACAGGGGGCAGGCTGAAGGCAAGCTCATGATTATAGCAGCGCATGTACCGCTGATTTTAATCGATTTAAACCACCACTCTCAAGTGGCTCTGCCGGCACTGATCAGCCAACTCAATACCTATCCGAATCTCCTCATGTGGGTCTCGGGACATGTTCACCGCAATAAGGTCACTGCCTTGAAATCACCCGATGCCAGCCATCCCGAACTGGGCTTCTGGCTGGTGGAAACCGCCTCTTTAAGGGATTTCCCACAGCAATTCCGTACTTTCGATATAGTCCGCAACAGTGATAATACCATTTCAATCTTTACCACCGATGTTGATACGGCCGTCAAAGACGGGTCGATGGCCGCGATATCGCGTTCTTATGCCGTGGCGGCGAGCGAGATATTCAGCAATAATATTCAAACCTATCCGCCTACCTTCGCCTATAATGCCGAGCTGGTTAAGCAATTGAGCCCTGAAATGCAGGAGAAGATCAAGAATTACGGTAATTAGATCGGTAAGTAATTGACCCCAAAACATCTTTTGAAAGTCAATGTATGGGCGGCCTCAAGTGCCGCCCACTTTATTATTAGCAGGCTGCCCTGTTGACAGCAGAGACCCGGTATGTGTTATATTTAGTACCTAGAGTCACTAGGTATTGTCCGGAATATCAAATAACTGAACACCGGTCAAATGAAACCGGGAAGGAAGGCAGATTTGAAAATAGCCGTAGATGCCATGGGGGGCGATTTTGCCCCGGAAGAGATCATCAAAGGGGCCGTAACGGGAGCCCGTGATTACGGGGTGGGCCTTATTCTGGTCGGACCGCAGGAGATCATCAGGCAGGAACTGGCGAAGTATGATATATCCGGGCTTGAAATTGAAATCCTGCATACCGAAGAGTATCTGATAGAAGGGGAGCAGCCGGCCTATACACTGCGCACCAAACGCAATGCTTCCATTGCCCTGGCTGTCCGCCAGGTAAAGGAAGGCAAAGCCCAGGCAGTTATCAGCATGGGTCCGACCGGCGGCGTAATAACCTCCGCCTTGATGGTTCTGGGTACGCTTGAAGGCATATCCCGCCCGGTGGTGGGAGGAGCCTTCTGCGATTTTACTCCCAACTGTGTCTTGATGGATATGGGCGGTAATCTGGACTGTCGTCCCGATCAGCTTCTTGATTTTGCCGTCGTGGGGACGGTTTACGCCCGCAAGCTGTTGGGCATAGCCGAGCCTGCTGTAGCCCTGTTGAATGTGGGAAAAGAAGAAGGAAAAGGCGCCGCCGTCCTGAAAGAGGCTTACGATCTTTTAAAACGCAGCGGATTGAATTTCATCGGTAATATCGAAGGCAATGACATCCCTTCAGGCCGGGCCAATGTCATCGTTACCGACGGCATGGTGGGCAATATCGTTACCAAATATTGCGAAGGATTGGGGAAGACCATTGCCGATTGGCTGGGTGAAGAACTTAAAAACGATCTACCTGATGAGAGATTGAAGGCTCTCCGGCGGAATTTGATGTCACGCATGATAAAAGCCGATGACAGCGGCGGAGGCCCCGTCTGGGCAGTTAACGGCCTGGTTTTCAAAGGTCACGGCCGCTCGCGCGCTTATGAAATGGCCCAGACGGTAAAGACCGCTAAAACCCTGGCGGAGCTTGACCTGGTCAATGCCCTTAAAGCGGAATTGCTGGCTGTGCGCAGCCGTTTGAAGGCGAGCTGTCCGCAGACCGGGAAATTATAAACCCCTCACTCAATCTCTCCCACAAGGGGAGAGAAGAGGAGAGAGGGACTCTCTAATTTCCTCTACCTTGA
>CAYLVC010000044.1:0-13098 GCA_964387005.1 uncultured Dehalococcoidales bacterium
AGACGGCAGGTGGGATGTGCGATGACATCGACGTGGGGATTGCGCATGGCCGTCAACACGCGGGCAGTCATCTGCTCCAAAGGCTGGTTCATAGCGGAATGGACCGAGGCCAGAACAACATCCAGGCCAGCCAGGATTTCGTCCGGCATATCCAGTGCTCCGTTAGCCCGGATGTCCACCTCCATACCGCAGAAAATATGGAATCCGTCCGACTTTTCGTTCAATTCCCGGATCAGGCGGATTTGATTTTTGATCCTTTCGCTGTCCAGGCCGCGGGCAATACCCAGGCCTGCGGAATGATCGGTAACTGCGATATAGCAATACCCTTTTTCACGGGCGGCCTTTACCATGGCATCCAGCGAATCCCCGCCGTCACTCCAATCGGTGTGGATATGCAGGTCTCCCTGGATATCGGAAAGCTCCACCAGGCGGGGTAAAGCACCTTTACCGGCGAGTTCAATTTCGTTGCGTCCTTCCCGTATTTCGGGAGGAATATAGTCCAGCCCCTGTCTGCGATAAAAGGCTTCTTCGCTGTCATACTTCTCCAGTGTGCCGGTAGAAAGGTCGGTAATGCCGTATTCGGACAGGCTCAATCCCAGGCGTTCAGCCCTTTTCCTCAAGTCCACGTTGTGTTGTTGGCTGCCTGTAAAATACTGCAAGGCCGAACCAAAGGCTTCATCCTCCACCAGGCGCAGATCGGACTGAAGACCGCCCGAAAGGACGACAGAAGCTTTGGTGGTACCCTTTTCGGTGACTTCTTCTACACCGGGCAGGCTGGTGAAGACTTTGATAACCTCACCGGGATCCCCGGCGGAAGCCAGTAGATCGATATCACCAATAGTATCCCGGCGGCGGCGCAGGCTTCCGGCAAAGACCACTCTTTTAAGGCCGGATACCGGGCGCAGCCCTTCGATCAATGAAGCGGCTGCCGCCAGGGCAACATCCTGGGTAATGCGCCTGTCACTCTTTTTCTTACGCAAAGCCTGAATATTAAGCAAGATATTTTGCGCGGTCTTTTCTCCCATGCGGGGCAGACCTGCCACACGTCCATCCGCCACCGCTTTTTCCAGCTCTTCCAGCGTATTCAGGCCGAGGTCGCGGGCCAGGAGCAGGGCGGTGCGGGGCCCGATTCCGGGCACTTCAAGAAAGGTATAGATGGCGGCAGGAAATTCAGAACGGAGATTTTCGTAGTATTCCAGGCGGCCGGTAGCAACCAGTTCTATCAATTTTTTAGTGATAGCCTCACCTATTCCGGGAATTTCTTTAAGGCGGTCTTCAGCTATCAGTTTGCCCACATCCTCACCCAGGAGCTCGATGGAGCGGGCGGCTTTCTGATAAGCGCGGATCTTGAAGACATTCTCTCCTTTCAGTTCAAGAAGAAGGGCAATGTCATCCAGTATCCTGACGATTTCAGCGTTATTCATGCTTTAAGCAGACTATATTATTTCCCGCAGCAATGCTTGTACTTTTTGCCGCTCCCGCAGGGACAGGGATCGTTGCGTCCCACCTTTTTCCCCGCCACCCTGGGCACTGCTTTGGGAGCGCTGTTGGCCGCTCCGGCAGCCCGAGAGACCGGGGTTGAAACCTTTTTGTCATCTTCATGGCGCAGATTAACATGGAAAATCGTGCGGGCGATATTTTCCTGGATGCTTTCCAGAAGCACCTGGAACTGCTGAAAGCCGATGCGCTTGTAGGAATCTTCCGATTTCATCTGCTGCAATCCGGCGAAACCGGCCTGCGTCCTCTGGTTTTCCATTTCCGTCAGATGTTCAACCCAGAGGTCATCAATAACCCTGAGCATGACTAAACGCTCCAGCAGACGCATATCCTGGGGACTCACATCCTGCTCTTTCTGGTCGTAAGACAGGCGCACCATCTCATGCAATTTCTCTTTCATAGTCCCGGGACTTAGCTGGGACAGCATCTGGTCGGCGTCTTTGGGTAAAGGAAAGATTGAATTCAGCTCAGTCACAAGGCCTTTCATATCCCACTCGTCACTGGTACGTGTACCGACATGCTCGTCAACAATAGCGGTTATTTCCTTTTTCAGCATATCCAGGATATTAGCTTTGAGATCGGCGCCGCTGAGTACCTTTCTTCTCTCTGCATAGATCATTTCACGGTGTTTATTGACCACGTCATCAAACTCGACCAGGTGTTTGCGGATATCGAAATGGAAGCCTTCCACCTTGACCTGCGAGTTCTCGATGGACTTGCTGACCATCCCGTTTTCAATGGGGGTGTCGGCATCCATACCTACCCAGGACATTACACTCTTAATGCGGTCACCACCAAAGCGCTTCATAATATCGTCGTCGAGGGCAACAAAAAAACGGGTGCTGCCCGGATCACCCTGACGTCCGGACCGACCGCGGAGCTGGTTGTCGATGCGGCGGGCCTCATGACGTTCGGTGCCAATAACATGCAGGCCTCCTGCCGCCAGTACCCTGTTATGCCGATCTTCCCACTGGGCATGTTCCTTTTCCCAGACTTTGGGATCTTCAAAGTCCTCTTTTTTAGGCTCCTTTCCCCCAAGCACGATATCCACACCGCGTCCAGCCATATTGGTGGCAACCGTCACCATACCCGGCTTGCCGGCTTCGGAAATAATTTCAGCTTCTTTCAGATGTTCTTTGGCATTCAGTATTTTGTAGGGAATGCCCTTGCGCTTCATCAACTCTCCCAGGCGTTCGGACTTTTCGATCGAGACCGTACCGACCAGCACGGGCTGCTGGTTATTGTGGACCTCTTCAATCTCACGGGTCACAGCGTTGAACTTGGCCTGTTCATCCCTGTAGATACGGTCCGGATTATCCTTGCGCATCGTCGGTTTATTGGTTGGAACAACCACCACATCCAGGTTGTAGATTTTATGGAACTCCTCAGCCTCAGTCACGGCCGTACCGGTCATACCGGCCAGTTTGTTATACATGCGGAAATAGTTCTGGATGGTAATGGTGGCGTATGTACGGCTTTCCCTCTGGACTTTTACGCCTTCCTTGGCCTCGATGGCCTGATGAAGCCCTTCGGAATAGCGGCGGCCCAGCATAAGACGTCCGGTAAATTCATCAACGATAACAACCTCATTCTGGTCATTGACCACATAGTCCCGGTCCCTTTTATAGAGGGCATGAGCCTGCATGGCCTTGCGAAAAACGGAGCGAATGTCATTGCGTATCTTTGTTTCTTCGAAGGATAGCTGTTTCAGCTCCTCAGACTCACCTCCGAAAAGGTCCTCCACCTTCATACTGAAAGCCCTGGCCAGTTTCTCCTGACCGACAGGGTCGTCCTCCACGGCGTGTTCTTTTTCGTAAGCAACAAAGTCATACTGACCCTTCAGTTTCTCTTTTTCTTCTTTTTCTTCATATGTCACGGGCTCATGGGGCAGCGTCTTGAATTTCATGCGGCTGACCACGCTGTTGACTGCTCTGTAAAGGTCTCCGGTCTCTTCGGCGGCGCCACTGATAATCAACGGAGTCCTGGCTTCATCAATCAACAGATTATCAACCTCATCCACGATGCCGTAGTTCAACTGGCGCTGGACGCACTGGTTAAGATCGATGACCATGTTATCCCGCAGGTGATCGAAGCCGAATTCGGAACTGGTGCCATAGGTAATATCAGCTTCATAGGCTTCTTTGCGAGGCACTACCCGGAAATGCTTCCAGACCCGGTCTCCGGAATCGTGCTGAGGATCGTAGATGCGAGCGGGCGTATGCTCGGCGGGATTCAGCATAGGATAAATCGAGGCGACGGTTACACCCAGAGCGGTAAAGACCGGTCCCATCCAGTATGGGTCGCGGCGAGCCAGGTAATCGTTGACGGTAATAAGATGTACGCCGCGTCCGGTGAGGGAATTCAAATACAGGGGACAGGTAGCTACCAGCGTTTTGCCTTCACCAGTCCTCATCTCAGCGATCTTGCCCTGGTGAAGAACGATACCGCCCATCAGCTGGACATCGAAATGACGCTGATGTATAGTACGTTTGGCAGCTTCGCGAACAGCGGCAAAAGCCTCCGGGAGGACCTCTTCCAGCGCCCGTTTTTCAGCAGCTTGAAGATCGTTTTCCCGTTTTTTCAGATCTGCTTCCAGGTCACGGCACTCACGGGTTATTTCCTGTTCCTGAAGAGCATTAACAGCGTCAACGATGCATTTACGTTTGGACTCAAGCTCCTGCCGGGCACTGTCCACCGCTTCACGATACTGCGCAGTAGCCTGCGCTATACGCTCTTTAAACTCACCCGTTTTGGCCTTAAGTTCAGCATCGCTTAAACGCTCATAATCTGACTCAAGAGCATTAATATTTTCAATAATAGGTCTCAAACGGTCAATTTCTTTTTCATTGGAATCGATCAGACCACCAAATAATTTTTTGAACACCTGTTATTCTCCATTTACTTAAGTATTATTTCCGCTAGGCGTCCCCTTTAAGGCGTCGCCTTACGAGGCTAACTAACCGGAATTGATTAAGGAAAGGGCTTCTTCCAGACGGGACTCTTCTACCAGGATGCGGTATTCACCCAATCCATCCAGGACAAAAACATGGACGGAAGGGGAGGCTGAAGACTTAACGATTGAAGGTATGCCGTTCAACTCCAGTTTAGACCTGATAACCTGAGCCTCAGCTTCACCCTGGGCTTTGTAGACTTCTACCAGTTTTTCAGCATGATGGGCCATATCATTCTTTCCTTGCCGGATTTCCGGCGGACATCACGGGAACATCGCTCCGATTGACATACCGGTATGAATCCGGTGAATAGCTTCTCCCAGGAGAGGCGCCATGGACAACACGGTTATTTTGTCCGATTTTTTGTTCGCTCCCAGGGGGATTGTGTCGGTAACCACTACCTCTTTCACTGCTGAAGCAGCTATCCTTTGAATGGCGGGACCGGAAAAAACCGGATGGGTACAGCAGGAGTATACGCCTTTGACACCACGTTCAATGAGGGTGCTGACCACATTAACCAGTGAGCCGGCTGTATCTATTTCGTCATCCAGGGTAAGAGCCATCTTACCTTCAACTTCGCCGATGACATTCAATGTTTCAGTCCTGTCGACATTACCTACTCTTCGTTTTTCCATTATGACCAGGGGGACATTCAGCCTGGCGGCCAGGTCTCTGGCCCTTTTAGAAATCCCGATATCAGTAGCTACCACCACCAGGTTGCCATTCAGCTTTTTTTCAATAAAATAGTTAGCCAGAACACTTAAAGCGGTCAATTCATCCACCGGGATATTGAAGAATCCCTGGATCTGGGGGGCGTGCAAATCCACTGTCAACAGTCTGCCGGCCCCGGCAACTGTAAGCAAGTCCGCTACCAAACGGCCGGTAATAGGGACCCTGGGCTGGTCTTTTTTATCCGTACGGCCATAACCATAATAGGGAACAACCGCAGTGATTCTGCCGGCGGAAGCCCGTTTGAAGGCATCCAGCATGATCAGCAACTCCACCAGGTTATTATTCACCGGTGTGGAAATGGGCTGAACCACGAAAACATCCCTCTCACGCACATTTTCCAGGATGCGCACAAAGGTATTTTCATTAGTAAACTGGAATACTTCGCATTTTCCCAAAGGGATGTCCAGGTAGTCCACTATAGCCTGAGCTAACTGCGGGTTAGCATTACCGGTGAAGACCTTTAATTCATCCATGAAATACCCCCCTGCCGATTTTATACACCACATTCACCAGGCATACCTTATGATATTATAGCACCATGTCAACATCAGGGGGAAACAGTTTAAAGCTTAGATGACGCCGGGGCAAATAAAAACAGGATGACGGAAAATGGGGAATCGATGCATCTCTAGCCACAAACGAAGCAATAGAAAACAGGACTGCCATCCTGCTTTATTGTGGCTCTTTGAGGACTGTCTCAAGGCTGGAGGGTGGTGTTGCCGGAGGCGCAGCAGACGCAAGGACAGGCAGGGAAAAACCGAAAGTAGTCCCTTTCCCTTTAAGGCTGTGGACCCAGATTTTACCCCCGTGCAGTTCTATCAACTGCTTGCATAAGGCCAGTCCCAGGCCCAGTCCGGAAAAATTCTGCCTGTCCGACTCAATGCGGTTATAAGGCTGGAACAACCGGTCCAGGTCTTCATCGTCGATGCCTTTGCCGGTATCCTGCACGATGATAGTGAGGTTTTCTTTGTCCGCTTCAGCAGAGATTGAGATCAGGCCTCCATCGGGGGTGAATTTTATGGCGTTGCCGACCAGGTTCAGGAGGATCTGGCGCAGACGGTTTTCATCGCCCCTGACCTGGGGCAGATCTTCAGGCAGATTGAGAAGCAGCCTCTGGTGATTCCTGTCCATCTGGGTACGCTGGTAACTGGCAACATTTTCGATTACCAGGATCATGTTGATCGGTTCGAGATGGACTTTCAGCATTCCCATTTCTCCCCGGGAGATATCCAGGAGCTCTTCAACGCGTTCATTCAGCCTCATAGCCGAATGATAAACGTTGCTGGCCAGGTTTTTGAAGGTATCGTTTTCGACCAGTTCCATAATGGTCTCACTGGAAACTATGATGGGGGTCAGAGGTGTTTTCAGCTCATGCACCAGCGCCCTGAAGAAATCCGCCCTTTTATTGATCTGGTGTTCCAGGGCTTCCCTGGCCTTTTTCTCGTTGTCATATGATCTTTTTAACTGAATCTCAGCCTGCTTGAGGTCGGTGATATCATGACCGATTACCAGAATATCATAGCCTTTGCCATCCAGTGATTCGATAATATTGCTGGCAGCAAGAATGTCATGCCATTTCCCATAATTGTCCCGAAGCCTGTACTCCAGACGCTGGGAATAACTGACGTTTTTCATACGGGTAATGTCATCATGGTCCATCTGGGAAAACTTTAACAACACGGGCAAAATATTGTTATGATCATCTTCATGGATCTGATTCAGGGCAAAGCTATTAATCAATTCTTCCGGTTCATAACCCAACTGCCTGTAAGAAGGGCTGACGTAGGAATAGTACCCGCTGAAAGTCAGCATTGAAATATAGTCATTGGTGTTCTCGGCAATCAGACGGTACTGTCTTTCACTCTCCTGCAAGCGCAATTCCGCTATTTTACGTTCGCTGATATCACGTATGCAGATTACGAAGCCTTCAATCTCCCCCTGGGAGTTTTGATATGTACCGATATTGCACTCGGCCGGAAATAGGCTGCCGTCTTTTTTAATAAGGGAATAAGTCGCCTCGCGGTAAGCACGTCTTGAAAACACACTGCGCAGGTGTTCCAGCAACCTCCGGCGGTCATCCGGTACAACATACCTGAGGGCATTTTTTTGGGTGAATCCGTTATCCTCATCATATCCGAAGATCTTTACCGCCATGGAATTGGACTGTAAAATGCCGCCATCCAGAGCTATAACCATGACTCCATCGGAGATAGACTCAAGGGTAAGGCGCATTTTTTCCTCTGACTGTGAAAGACGGCCCCGGGTGCTATCAAGGTCCCGAATCCTGGAGATCAATTTTTGATGGAGTGAAGCATTGTCCAGTGCAATAGAAAGCTGGCTGCTGATAGAAAGAAGCAGGGATTTCTCTTCGTCATCGAAATCTTCACAGCCCGGACGCATGATGGTAATGATCCCGGCCCGTTTACCACCAAAAGTTAAAACGGCATTCATAAACCATCCCGTTACACCATCGCCGGAAGGACAGAATACACCGGGATAACGGTCCAGGTTTTTGTGAAGATTGCCGCTGAACGTCAGGTCGTTGGAAGAGATGAGTTGAGCGAAAGGATGAGAAAGGGCAAGCTGATGAGAGTGCTCCTGTATCTGGTCAGACATTCCAAACTGCCCGGCAAGATTCAAATAGCGGCCCGTTTCATCCAGCAAATATACCGCTACCCCTTTGGCCGAGAAAATATCTCTCATGCCGTTTATGGTCTGGCTGATTATTTTTCTCATCTCCAGAGAGCCGGATATGGACACAGCAATATTATTGATGGTGGAAATTTCCAGGTGGTGTTTTTCCAGCTTTTTCAGGGTACAAACGTTTTTAAGCGCGATATTGCAATGGTCACCAATCATTTCCAGAATATCAGCCGGGATATCTTTATCCATGAAGAAAAGCAGGACGCCCCAGAGGGTACTATCGATAGCAAGAGGGACAACAGAAAATTTTTCGATGGAAAGCAGTCCCTGGACTGCATCACAGAGCCGGCGACCCCAGTGATCATCCAGCAACTGGCTCAAACGTTCAAACCTGAAATGTGCAGGATTGTTTACAAATCCAAATGCGCCCGGAATTCCGGAAACAGGGAACCGGTATTTCTGACCGGCAAGATCAAGATTCAATTGCTGATTAAGATCGAAACCCAGGAACTTCAAACCCATAGCAATGTTGCTGTTGCGAATCCTGGAATGACAGGTCAGAACAAATTCATTTTTATCGTCGCTCAACCTGAAAACAAGGACAAAACGGATTCCCGGTATATCCCTGGCTGATTCCACAACCAGGTTATATACTCCATTTTCAGTCCTGACCGAATCCACACCGCGAGCGATCTCGATAATCTTGCCCAGCATGGCATTTCTCAGAATCAATTCGGAGTTGTGTTGTTTAAGAAGCCTGCAGTTTTTTTCCAAAGCCATTCTTACTTTGTCATTGATTATTTTCTGGCCGGGCATGTTTTTAAATGAACTGTTAGCTGCCTGATCTGCCACCCCTGCTCCCCAAAACCATCCCCCGGAATATAGTGAACCTTACCGGCAATACTGGTAAATTTATTCTCATGATAAAACAGGATATCCGCCCGATAAAGGATGAGGATACCTGCTTTTTATGGGTGAAATGACCATATTGCCCGTAAAATGTTACAGGCAATATGATTAAAATGCGCGGAGAAGTTGAAAGCGGTTTGTCCTGCCGGACTACCTGAAGCGTTCGAGCTGCTGCTCAAGCCTCTGCATTTTATCTTTGCCGGATATCAGCCTGTCGCTTTCTTTTTGAACTACGGCGGGGGGGGCTTTGCCGGTAAAGGCGGCGTCATTCAGGCGGGCTTCCAGGCGTTCGACATTGGCCCTGACCTCGGCCAGCTCTTTTTCTAGGCGGGCTTTTTCGATGGCCGGGTCCACCATGGAAGCCAGGGGTATAACAACCTCGGTCTCTTTTAAGACCAGCACCAGGTCTTTATCATCCGAGCCTCCCTGATGATGCGTATCCAGCACAAGCGGGGGTTTGGTCTGGGCAAGAGTCTGGACAACCGCTGCATAAGGAGCCAGGGCGCCTGCCAAATCACCGGCATGAATCCTGGTTTCGATCAGCTTGCCGCTTTCCACGTGGTGTTCAGCCCGGGCGTTGCGGATAGAGTGGACGATTTCGATTACAGCCTCGATGGTATGCTCGGCCTGAGGATCAATGACCGCTTCATCAGCTGCCGGATAGGGGGCAATCATGATTGAAGCAGGACGGTCACCGTACAGGGTAAGCCTGCTGTTCAGAGTCTGCCAAAGCTCTTCCGTGATAAAGGGCATATATGGGTGAAGCAGGCGCAGGGAGGTCTCCAGTACATGCACCAGAACAGGCAGGGGAGAAGTGCCGCAGGCATCTTTGAGACGGATCTTGGCTATTTCAATATACCAGTCACAGAACTCGCTCCACAGGAAATCATAGATCTGCCTCTGCGCTTCTCCGAACTGGAAGTCCTCCATGAGTTTGACGGCATCCTGAATGGTACGGTTCAAACGACTGAGGATCCAGCGGTCTTCAACCGGCATTCCTTCCCTTTTCAAATCCGGCAGAACATAATCCTGCGGTAGGCTTTTGATTACAAAGCGGGCGGCGTTCCAGATCTTGTTGACAAAGTTGCGGCTGGATTCCAGCCTGGAATCGGCCATTTTCATATCATTTCCCGGTGAAGTGCCCGTGGAAAGGGCAAAGCGCAGGGCATCTGTTCCGTATTGGCCTATTGCCTCCAGCGGGTTGAGTACGTTGCCTTTGACCTTGCTCATTTTTTCACCCTTTTCATCCCGTACCAGTCCATGCAGGTAAACGGTATGGAAGGGCACCTCACCCATATTTTCCAGGCCCATCATTATCATGCGCGCCACCCAGAAGAAAAGGATATCATATCCTGTTTCCAGTACCGAATTGGGGTAAAAATAGTCCAGATCAGCGGTCTTTTTCGGCCAGCCCAGGATGGCGTGCGGCCACAGCCCGGAGCTGAACCAGGTATCCAGTACGTCCTTTTCCTGTTCCAGGTTGGCCGAACCGCAGCGACAGGCTGCCGGGTCTTCAATTTCAACGGTCATCTCTCCGCAATCTTTGCAGTACCAGACCGGAATGCGGTGTCCCCACCAGAGCTGCCGGCTGATGCACCAGTCGCGTATATTCTCCATCCAGTTCAGGTAGACTTTGGAAAAGCGCTCCGGAATAATTTTGATCCGCCCGTCTTTCACCGCCTGTATGGCTGGTTTGGCCAGGGGTTCCATGCGCACAAACCACTGCTTGCTGGCCAGCGGTTCTATCAACGTCTTGCAGCGCTGGCAGTGTCCCACAGCATGAGAGTAGTCCTCGGTCTTCTCCAGCAGTCCTTCTTTTTCCAGGTCCTCTATGACCTTCTTGCGTCCTTCAAAGCGCTCCAGCCCCTTATAGGGTCCAGCGTTTTCATTCAGTGTGGCGTCACCATTGAGGATATTGATCAAGGGCAATTTATGCCGCTGGCCGATCTCGAAATCTACCGGATCATGTCCCGGGGTGACTTTCACCGCCCCTGTGCCGAATGCCGGATCGATGGCTTCATCCGCTACAACAGGTATCAGCCGGTGGATAAGCGGCAGCATCAGATTTTTACCGATCAAGGCCGTGAAACGTCCGTCAGCAGGATTTACGGCAACAGCAGTATCCCCCAGCATGGTCTCGGGGCGGGTGGTAGCCACGGTGACGTAGCCGCTGCCATCCTCCAGCGGATAACGGATATACCATAGATGACCGGCGGTATCTATATGGTCAACCTCAAGATCGGAAAGCACGGTTGCACAATGCGGGCACCAGTTGGCGATCCTTTCACCCCGGTATATCAGTCCTTTGTCAAAAAGACGTTTAAAGGTAGTACGTACTGCCAGGCTGGGTCCTGGGTCCAGGGTGTAGCATTCACGGCTCCAATCGCAGGAAACGCCCAGCTTCATATGCTGGTTGGTAATGGACCTGCGGGCAGAGCCGGCCCACTCCTTCATACGCTGGTCGAATTTTTCACGTCCAAGCTGGTATCGAGTCAGCTTTTCTTTAGCCAGCATCCTCTCTACCACAACCTGGGCGGCGATACCCGAATGATCAAAACCCGGCACCCAGAGTGTGGGATCGCCTTTCATGCGGTGCCAGCGTATCATGATATCCTCTAGGGTCGCAACGAGGGCATGCCCGACATGCAATTCGCCGGTGACGTTGGGAGGAGGCATGGTAATTGTGAAGGGCTTCTTGTGGGGATCGATAACGGGTTTAAAGTAGCCCTTCTCCATCCAGAAGCGGTACCATTTTTCCTCTACAGCGGATGCTTCATAGGCTTTGGCCATATCAAATTGAGAACCGGCGTTGTCAGACATTTTTGATTTCCTCATTTTTGATTTCATTGTCCAGAATATATATCCAGTACCAAATCGCAAAAGTTGATTGACTTATATATTCCTTTCACCCTCATCTACCTGAACCTGTTCAGGGCTTCCCCCCTCAAAGGGGAAGAATGGTGTGAAGGAACTTTTGCAACCAAGTACTATTACCAGTTATTTTCGATTAATTTCCAGGTAAACCGATTGCTAGTTGAAATAACCCTCAATTCGTCATTACGAGGCCTCCGAGACCTCTCCGAAGCAATGACGAAATAGCGCGTACTCCCTCAAATTCAGGTTTTATCCCGCTTTTTCAAGTTTGGCGAAGCTGAGCAGCAGCTTTTTAATGCCCACTCCGTTGAAGGCCACGACCACTTCGCTGTCCGCTTTTTTAGGAGTGCAGCTGATCACCACACCCTCTCCAAACTGGACATGGCGAACACGGTCACCCGTTTTCAATTCAGGCAAGGGAGCCCTGGGGGCAGAACTGTTTATGACGGCAGCTCCTGCAACACCAGAAGACCCCAAAACGCGGTCTGAACCAATACGGCTTTCTTCGGCTTTCCAAGGGTCCCCTCCTGCTACCAGGTTCCTGGGAATATCCTGGAGGAAACGGGAGGGTTTATTGACGGTGCTTTTTCCCATCAGGTTACGCCGGAAGGCATGCACCAGGTATATTTTCCGCCTGGCGCGGGTTATACCCACATAACACAGCCTGCGCTCTTCTTCCATTTGCAAGGGGTCGTCGAATGTGCGGAAATGAGGCAAAAGGCCATCCTCGACTCCCACGATAAAGACAATATCGAACTCCAACCCTTTTGCCTGGTGAAGGGTGATCAGGGTAACGCGGTCCGCCTGGTCTTTCAACTCGTCTACATCTGAAACCAGGGCAACGCCCTCCAGGAAGATGCTCAGGGCTTCCTGCGGCAGCAGTTCCCTGTAGCTTTCGGCCACGGTACGCAGCTCCATGACGTTATCCCAGCGCTCATCGCCGTCCTCGTCGTTAAGCAGGAAATCTTTATAACCCAACCGGCTGACAACCTGATCGAAAAAATCCACCAGGTTCATTTCATTTTTTGCGGTGATCAATCCCTGTATAAGGCTGCCGAAGCTGCCCAGTATTTTAGCCACCCGGGGAGTGAAGGGCAGGCCAATCGGATTGACACCCGCAGAGAGCCGTACCAGGGCTTCATATTTAGACAAACCCTGGGAAGCGGCCCATTTCGCCAGGTCATCCAGGGTACGCTGGCCGATACCCCTGCCGGGAACGTTAATAATCCTCAACAGGCTGACGCTATCATGCGGATTCTGGATAAGCCGCAAATAGGCGATCAGGTCCTTTATTTCGCGCCGCTCGTAAAAACGCGTACCGGCTACCAGCTTGTAGGGCAGACCGTAACGCACGAAAGACTCTTCAATGACACGGGACTGGGCATTGGTGCGGAACAAAACGGCGCAATCACCGGCTTTGGCTTCGCCTTCGTCGACCAGGCGTTCAATCTCCTTGACCACAAACTGCGCTTCTTCCTGTTCCGTGTAGGTC
>CAYLVC010000045.1:0-13080 GCA_964387005.1 uncultured Dehalococcoidales bacterium
AATTCCTCAGTTATTTGTCAAAAAATACCTTCAATACTGGAGCAATACACAAGTATCTAGCCACTTACAACAAAAAAATTAAGCCGCAGTTTAACGTGGGCTTAATAATTCCGCCAAAACCATTCAACCTCCTCATTCCTTGTGAGGGGGTTGTTTTTTAGCGTCATATTTGTGCCATACTGAAAATAAAGGGGGGTTGCAAAAAAATCATTCGTTGATCTATAAGAAGGAGGGAGACTAATTGAGAGCGAAATGCATCGCCAACTCGGGAGACAAACTATCCAAAACAGCCCTGGAGGGAGGTTATACAACATATAGCCAGTTCCATTTGAAAATCGGCGATGTCTACACCGTCTACGGGGTAAATGTCTGGAGACATAGCATCAACTATCTTACAATGAATGAAGCCGGCTCGCTGCCGATATGGAGCCCGGCCGGACTTTTCCAGCTGGTCGATAACAGGGTCCCGCCCAACTGGTATTTTGTGTACCTTATTACCGATCCCTTGATTCTGAACGGCGTCTGGGGATACCGGGAACTGACCGATCAAAAACATCATGACGGGCTCCTGGGCGAAAACAAAGAAGCCCTTGAGCTTTTCTTCGAAAGAAAGAAGGAAATAGACAAATTCCACGAGTAATACCGGCTGTATTTGTCTGGACTGAATTACAGGTGAAAAAAGTCCCGGAATGTGAGTTAAACTCACATTCCGGAACTCCTTTTTATTATTGAATTATTTGGATTCCGGCGGATCGTCCAGCTCGCGGTAGTAAGCGTCTCCCAGTTTGTTGGGATTAAAGGCTTCTCTTATTTTTCTCTGGTAGCGCGCGGAGGACGGCTGATGCATTGAAAGGTGCATTTTGTCAACTACCTCTTTAGGCGTACTCCTGCCGTCGGTTCCCCTGGCATAGGCGTTCATCTTTTCCATGCCTACTCCCCAGCCCATTTTCACCCCGAATTTGGCGGTTTCGTTGAAAAACTCGGTGGTACCGTCGGTTGATTCCTTGTCAAAGGGATCGAAATGGGTAAAGTTTTCCCACATGGCCAGGCCGCCGCCTCCCATGCCACCGACGCCACCCATCATACCGTCGCCGCCGGCTGCCACGAAAGTTCCTTTTTTCTCCCACTCACGTTTGAAATCAGTAACTTCTTCAACATGCTGGGTGCCGTAGTCAGGCGGACCGCCCAGACCAAAGCAGCCATCATATCCGCCTCCGAATACCAGGTTGAGGTTTTTATGCCCGAGCCGGACCATATAAAGCAGCGACCAGCCGTAAATATCCGGATCATCGATCATTTCCTTTACTCTCCAGCCACCGGTCATTTCGAGTATCTTGTCCAGGGCTTTTTCCTGCCATTCGATATCCCGGCGGGTATGCCCCGCTATAACAATCTGGTAGTCCCGCTTCATATTCTCGGTCATCTTCTGTATTTCAGGGTCCTTCACCAGTTCATCAATATCCGAAAGTTTCCCGTCAGGGTTGGTTAGAATCTTGATCATGGCTGCTTTGAGGTCCCGGCCGAACATGCTGTACTGCCTGTGGGCGATATAGCCTATACCTGCATCCCAAATCAGGTAGCAGGAATCAGCCCAGGCCTGCCAGGTGGGAAAGGACAGGGTATAACCCCGCACCAGATCGGGCAGCACCGCTTTGTAAGCCGGAGGCCTTCCTTCCACGCAAAGGGTCGTGGGACCGGGCCAGGGATAGAGCTTCAGGGCAACTTTAGTGTAGACACCCATCGTGCCGTGAGCGCCCATGGCGCCTCTGACCAGTCCTCTCAGGCTGGGACCGGGGCCTTCACCGCAGGGGACTCCTGTGTTTCCCAGTGCGCCGGTCCTGAGAATGTCGCCATTGGACATCACCCATTCTACACCGACGATGTTTTCTGTATTTCCGCCCATGTATATGGTAGAGGGGCCAAGACCGCCAAGTGAGGTTGAACTGGCTAACAATGAGCAGCTTGAGCCGGGTCCGTGGATATGAGTGTTCAATCCCACCTTCATGGCTTCAGCCTGGAGAATAGCGCCGATGACATGCGGCTCGATCACGGCATACATGTTTTTCTGGTCGATCTTCAATACGCGGTCCATGCGCCGCATGTCCAGTTGAATGGTATCGTCCTCCAGGGGGAATCCCCAGCCGGACCAGAAAGTGGAAGAGGGTTTAAAGCGTATTTTGTATTTGTTGCATATCTTGATTATGTTGGAGACTTCTTCCGTGCATCCCGGCATCAGCACCGCTGCGCCCCTGGGGGTATAAACATGATAGTGCGGCCCCATGTGCAGAGCGGTATTCGCCATCGAATAGCGGTAGGTATCCAGCACCGCCGGATCTTCTGAGATATTCTGAGGTCCGACGATGTCTTCAAGAGCTCTATAGACTTCCTTTTTCAAGGCCATAATTACTTTCTCCTTACTGGTCCGTTTTTATCCGGACCGGTTTTAATCCATAAAATATCTCTTTGGGGAGCAAGCTAAAGAGCCTGCCTTACCAGGTCAATGACATCATAGACCTTCATTTTGCTGCCATCGGCTTTAATGCTGTCCAGGAAATTCCTTTCGCACCAGCCGCAGGCGCTGACGATAGCGTCCGCTCCGGTACACTTGGCTTCCTCAATCCTTTCCTTTCCCACAAAGGCCGCATATTCGGGATATACTTCCCGGGCGCCCCCTCCGGAACCGCAGCACCAGGCATACTCCTTGATGCGCTCCATTTCAACCAGCTCAATACCGGGAATGCTCTGGAGAATATTGCGTGGAGGTTCATATACGCCCCAGGCTCCGTTATACCTGGGTTTGGGGGGATCATAAGACACTATCTGATTTTTGAATTTCTTTTCCTTGCCGTTCCAGGGGACGTAAGGTTCACCCTGTCTGCCCAGGTGGCAGGGGTCATGGTAGGTTACCCGCAGAGGCAGAGTTTTAGAAAACTTAAGCTTGCCTTCCTTGATCAGGCGCTCAACGTATTGAACGGTATGCAGTACCTCGAACTGCTCGCCCAAAAGAGAAGGATAGAGCCGCAGGAAGGCGTGGAAACAATCGGCGCAGGAGGTAACAATGGTTTTAACCCCGGCCGCTTTCCAGGCCTTGATGCTTTTCTCGGCGCATTTCATGAACTCAGCCTTATAGCCCATGTCGTAGGCTTTAGCCCCGCAGCAGGACTCTTCCGCTCCCATGATGCCGATGTCAACCCCGGCCTGTTTCAGGACGGAAACCGCAGTCCTGGCGGTCTGCTGAAGGTCTTTATCATAAGAGTAGCGGCAGCCGGCATGAAAGAGCACAGCGGCGGGCTCTTTATTGATATTTTTTACGTCCAGTCCCTGAGCCCAGTCGCCCCGCGCCTGCGCGGGCTGAAGCATAACATTATTCTCTTTCAAGAGGTGATCGATAATAGTTTTTTGCTGGGGAAGAACCTGGCCGTCTTGCACTGCTTTAAAACGCAGTTCATGAATCATCTCCAGCGGCTCAAGGTTGTAACGGCAGATCTTGTCGGACACATCGCAAGACCCGCAGGTATTGCATTTGAATATTGCGTCTACTACCCGGTCGGAGTAGGTGCTGTCGCCCTTCAGCAGTGAAAGGCCCAAATTATATCTTCCCCGTGCCGAATAGCAGAGAAAATTGCTGTAAGCGATGCTGGGACAGCCTTTGGCGAATCTCCAGCTTTTGATATGATCTAGTGGAATCCATTTGCAGTATGAACACTGGCTGCATCTTTCCATGTCAGCTCTGTAGTCTTCAAGTGCCACGTTCGTATGCCTCCTCTTTACTTCAATCTTAGAAACAAAGCTTGCCCGGATTCATGATTTTGTCAGGATCAAAAATGCCCTTCACTTTTTTCAATACCTGGGTTGCCTGGGCGTCGCGATTATAGGTCAGGTCCGCCCATATGCCATATGGCCGGGAATAATAGGCGCCTGCCTGGGCCATTTTTTCACTGGCGCGGATATAAAGGTCTTTTACCCTGGCAGCCTCGGCGGCGTTGTTGCGGTTAAAGGGCAGGTTGAACTCGCAATGACAGTTCACGCCCTGGTGCAGAGGCTGGATGTAAACCCCTATATCGGAAACGGGGTAACCGGCCGATTCAGCCTCGGTGTACATGATGCGTAAAAATTCCGGGGTTTTATCCAGCGTGGTGACAAAGAAAATATCCTGGCAAGCCCCTTTATAGTCCAGCTTCCAGAACGGGTCGCGGGAAGGATTCAATATTGAGTTCAACATCTCGCTGTTGACCGCTCCGGGCAGGGAAGGCGTGAGTTTCAAACCGAGCTGCTGAGCGAACTCCGCCAGGTCCTTTTCCTGAAACTCAACCCTTTCCTTAGCCAGAACGGCCCTTCCGGCAATTCCTACCAGTATGGCGAAGGGTGGAAGTTCCGCTTTCAAAGACTGTATCTTTTCAGGATCACTGGAAATGATGGAAGCCAGATTATGATTGTTCAGTATAAACAACTCATCGCCAAATCTATATCTTAACACTTTGTAAAAGAAATCCAGCAGACCATCCAGCTTCTGCGAGCCGACAAAGTACAGCTTGTGGATTTCAGGCAGAACCTCGCACTTGACAGAAGCCCAGGTTACTATACCCATGCTCCCCTGGGCGGCGGAAGCCAGCCTGTAAAAATCCACCTGGAAGGGACCGGCGCCGCCCAAACCGGACTTGTTCTGTTGCATGGCTGTTTCGATAGAAGGCCAGTTGGCGGCATCACCCGTCCTGAAGCGCTCACCGTCACCCCAGACGATCTCGGTGGAACGCAGGGGGTCCAGCGCTGTCCACTGGAACCGGGTAATGGTAATGGGTTCTCTTTCCAGCAGGCTGGCTATTACAGACTTGTTGGAACGCACCATCAAGGGTGTTGAGATGCGCATGCCCGCTTTGGACAGTACCGGCTGGAGATCTGTGTAGGTGACACCGGGTTCAATACCGACGACCCTGTTTCTACGGTCGACATTGAATATGCCTTTCATTCCACTCAGGTCCACGATCACCGCTCCCGGAACGCCGGGCACAGTGTCGCCCCTGAAATGGGGCGGTCCCGAACTCACCGGGACCAGTGGTGTGGCGGTACTTCTGGCCCACCGGACCAGTTTCTGAATCTGGTCGGCGCTGCGGGCTTTGACTACATACCATGGTTTCAAGGGATGAGCAAAGCTTTCATCGCTGGAGTATGCCTGGAGTGTCTCTTCATCTTCCAGGAGGTTGCCCGCTCCGACTGTGTTGATTAACTCTTCTCTGGTATCAATCATACGACCCTCTCTGTTTTATTTTTCTAACTATCCTGACGCTGTCAAACGGCGCTCTGCCGGGATAATCTGTTAACATACGCCGCCCACAGGAATAAAAAACAGGCGGCAAAAAGGGGCCGGTCCATGTGACAGAACCCTGAATAGAAAGGGAAAGCCCCGGCTTGCCTGAGCGAGATCTGACACCGAATATCTGTAAGGTTCATCTCCGGAATCATCTCCGGGATAGACTATCAATAACGACAATTATTATCGCTTTTATACTTTAATTGTATAAAGGGAAAATATGATACCTTATACCTTTTAGATTTAATTTAAATATAGTATACCGCTTTTTAAAAGATAGGACAAAGAGAACCGGAGTGACGATACAACCGGTTCTCTTTATCCCTCTTTCAAAGGCTGTTTCTCCTGGCTGACCTTCTTGCCTGATGCTATTTTACTTAAGCAACGACTTCGTTTATAATTCACTCAAACCTGAAGCATGGCCAACTCTACAGCAGTAAAATTGGACTAAAGGCGATAGAGTGAAAAACGAAGACAGGCCGTCTCATTCCCTTCAAAATACTGGTGCGGGTGACTTTCCGGACGCAGTTGTTACCACCGATCGGGATTTGAATATTTCTTTATGGAGTAAAGCCGCTGAAAACCTTTTCGGCTGGGATGCGGATGAGGCGGCAGATAAGGATTCAAGCCGGAAGATCCTGGGTAAAATACTGAACAGTCTGACCTGCGATAGCACCCTTCACAAACTAATGGAAAACGGCTTCTGGCAGGGAGTTGAAAACAGCACCAAAAAAGACGGCAGTCCGGTTACAACAGAGGTTTCACTGAATATCATCCGGGATAAAAACGGCCGGTTCAACGGCCTTGCCGCTTTATTCCGGCTTCCTCACGCAGAACAGACTGTGATTCCCGCTCAAGACTATATAGAACAGAAGGTAAAGGAAAGGACTGAAGAGACCCTTAAAGCCAACCGTTTATTGCAGCAGGAATTAAGTTTATATAAACGGACTGCCCTCCTGGCCAGGGAATCTGAAGGCAAGAACCGTGACCTGGTTGACAACATCAAACTCGGTATCTTCCGCTCTACTCCAGGTAAAAAAGGACGGTTCCTGGAAGTTAACCTGGCAATGGAGGAGATTACGGGATATTCCCGCGCAGAGTTGCTCCAGATGGATGCCTGCGATCTGGATATTACCGCTGAGGACGGGTCTGATTTTGGTTATGAGGTCGACCCCGCCGACTGGAAAGCTACGCGCGAACTCAGCCTCAGGAAAAAAAATGGAAACCGGATCATTATTGCCAGGACCATCGTGTCTATCCGCTTCGAATCAGGCTCAATGCAGTTTCTTGACGGCATTATTGAAGATATTACGGAACGCAAACATGCCCAGTTGCAGGTGCAGCAAAGCCTTGAAAGGCTGAAAACAACTATCAGAGAAATTATCCAGGCTATGGCTTATATCGGTGAAGTAAGAGACCCCTACACCGCCGGTCATCAGCGCCGGGTTGCTCTGCTGAGCTGTGAAATATCCAGGATTATCGATTTGCAGGAAGACCAGTGCGAAGGCCTGAATATGGCGGCCGCCGTCCACGATATTGGCAAGATCCTGGTCCCTGCGGATATTCTGAGCAAACCGGGAAAGCTGACCCAGCCTGAATTTGATATGCTCAAGGATCATACTAGAGTAGGATTTGAAATTCTCAAGAACATCGATTTCCCCTGGCCTATTGCCAATATTGTATTGCAGCATCACGAGAGAATGGATGGTTCAGGCTACCCTGCCGGCTTGTGCGGGAACCAGATTATACTGGAAGCCCGCATTCTGGCGGTAGCGGATGTTGTTGAAGCCATGTCCTCTCACCGTCCCTACCGTCCGGCCCTGGGTATTACCATGGCATTGGAGGAAATCAGGCAGAACAGGGGCATTCTCTACGATTCAGACGTGGTTGATGCCTGCATCAAACTCTTCCTTGAAAAAGGCTACAGCCTTAACTGATACAAACGCATTAAATGATGACACATAGCAGTGATTCGAAAATCCTTCTCCTTTAATTTGTTTATATTAGTCAAATGGTTTTTTTCGCCGTGCTGAATTCAGAAAATAACCGGGAGGTGAAATATGGAATTATTTGAAGCTGTAAAAATACGCAAAAGCATCAGGTCATTCAAGTCCACTCCAGTCCCGAAAGAGGTCATGGAAATAATCCTGGAGAATGCACTGAAAGCCCCTTCATGGGCTAATACCCAGCCCTGGGAGCTGGCAGTAGTTAGTGGCGCCCCCCTGGAAAAAATTAAAAAAGGCTTCATGGAAAAAGGCGACGCCGAAGCTGCCATGGACGTGCCCAGACCCCAGGAGTTTCCTGAACCTTACATGGGCAGAATACAGGCCCTTGGGAAGAAGGAACTGGAAACACTGGGGATCAAGAGAGAAGACCGGGAGGGCCGGGGCTGGTGGAGAATGCAGAACTTCAATAATTACGGAGCTCCCTGCGTGATATACCTGCTGATAGACCGGTCTTTCTATTACCAGAACAGGGGCGTCAATTCCTGGCCGGTTTTTGACTGCGGGCTGATGGCAGAGAATATCATGCTGCTGGCGACAGCCTATGGTCTCGGCACTATTGCCCAGGCCCAGGCCGTGGCTTATCCGGATGTCCTGAGGAAAGTGCTGGATATAGAAGAATCGAAGCTTTTCCTGCTGGGAATAGCCATCGGTTATCCCAACTGGGAAGAAAAGATCGCCCATTTTCGCTCCGACAAGGAACCGCTAAGCCGTATGTCCAGGTGGTTCGGCTTCGATTAGTTGCCCGAATCGAGATGATTCTTTACAGCTTCCCGACCAAGGAGGAATTATTTGGAAATAGCTAAACAAACAATGATCGATCTGTATACCCGCATGCTGACCATCCGCCGTTTCGAGGAAAGAGTGGTCAGGGAATATTTTGAGGGCAAAATATCCGGCTTTGTGCACTCCTATATCGGGGAAGAAGCTATAGCTACAGGTGTCTGCGCTCATTTCAGCCACCAGGATAGAATCGTCAGTCACCATCGAGGGCATGGCCATTGCATTGCCAAAGGTGCGGACATAAAGCGCATGATGGCTGAAATCTACGGCAAAAAGACCGGGTACTGCAAAGGGAAAGGCGGCTCCATGCACATTGCAGACTTCAGTATAGGGATGCTGGGAGCTGACGGTATTGTCGGGGCCGGGCTTCCTATTGCTGTAGGGGCAGCCATAGCCGCCCAGATGGAGGGTGATCGCAGGATGGCTGCTGTCTTTTTTGGCGACGGCGCCTGCAATGAAGGTGAATTTCACGAAGCCCTGAATATGGCCGGTATCTGGAAGCTCCCGCTGCTCTTCGTCTGTGAAAACAACCAGTACGGGGTCAACACCCATTTTCAAAATGCCCTGGCAGCCGGAGAAATTACCCGCATGCCGGCAGCCTGCCACATACCCACCATGGTAGTCGACGGCAATGATGTGGAAGCTGTTTACCGGGCAGCTGGAGATTTTGCATCCGGCATAAGGGACGGACAGGGTCCGGCCTTTCTTGAATGCATGACCTACCGCTGGCATAAACATTTTCTGTCCAACTACCTGCCCGATTTACGGCCTCCGGAAGAGCTTGATGCCTGGAAAAAGAAATGCCCAATAGCGGCTTTTGAAAAGAGGCTGCTTGCCGGCGGACTTGTAACTCAGTCCGACCTGTCAGCCATCAACCGGAGAATATTAGACAGCGTCGAAGAGGCAGTACGTTTTGCTCAGGAGAGCCCTTATCCCTTGCCTGAGGACGCGCTGGAGGATGTTTATTCGGCCTGATCCGATCTATCTTTTTGGGAGAAATAAATGAGAGTGATAACATATGAACAGGCTTCCATGGAAGCAATCCGGGAAGAATTCCTGCGCAACCCCAGAACGGTGCATCTGTCGACGGACATACCCCTGGACCTGCAAAAAGAATTCGGCGCCTCCAGGGTAAGAGGGACCCCAATCAGCGAATCGTGTTTTACAGGCGCAGCCATCGGTCTGGCCGGCTGTGGTTTCAGGACCATCGCCAATATCAGGATGGCTACTTTCGGATTCGTGGCGATGGACCAGTTGTTTAATCACGCCGCCAAAATTACCTACATGTTCGGAGGACAGGCCAGATTCCCCATTTTGTACCGCCTGACCGTTGGTGCGGGAGGCTCGGCGGCCGCCGAGCATTCCGTCAGCCCCTATGCGCTGTATATGCATAATCCCGGTTTAAAGATCATCCTGCCTTCAACGCCATATGACGTTAAAGGACTGTTTAGAACGGCTTTCAATGACAATAATCCGGTTGTATCTTTTGAACACCTGCTGCTGGGCGGTATTAAAGGTGAGGTGCCGGAAGAGGATTATGCCATTCCTTTCGGACAGGCCAGTATAAGAAAACAGGGCTCAGACGTAACCGTAGTCGCCCTGGCTAAAATGGTATATGATGCCCTGGCTGCGGCTGAAATACTGCAAAAAGAAGGCATCTCCCTTGAAGTAATCGATCCCAGGACGCTGGTACCTCTGGACAAGGATACTATTTTCTCTTCGGTGCTGAAAACCGGCAGGCTGGTGGTGGTAGATGAAGCCTGCCAGACCTGTGGAGCGGCAGCCGAAATAATTGCCCAGGCAGCCGCTGAAAAAGAAATTTTTAAGGCTTTGAAGTCTCCTCCATGCCGGGTTTGCGGTCTGGAAGTGCCTATTCCATTCAGCCCGCCCATGGAGAAGTATGTCCTGCCGGATAAGGAAAAAATAATCGCCGCAGTAAGAAAAGCGCTATCCTCCTGAAAAGCATGAGTAAGGCCTCGTTGTGAAGCGAGGCCTTACTCAATGTACCGGCAATACCGGAAAAAGGGAAATGGCAACGACCATCTTATTTGACTAAATCAATAGATATACCGCTATCTTTTCTGCTAACCTGCCGTCCCGGTTCATTTCTAACCTGATCATCTAAATTTAGTTTCATCAGGAATTAGGAAAACTATATATTCAACAAGCATGTCTGCCCCGGTATTTACCAGGCAAAAACTACTTGCTGCGTCTTCTCTGGACACGGGTCATTTTAAGTACCCTTTTGTGGTGTTTCTTGCTCATCTTCTTGCGGCGCCATTTAAGTGTACTGCCCATCCTGGTTAAAACCCTCCTGCCTTAGACATATGGTAGATACAAAACAAAAATTTCATAATAACAGACCTCTACTATCTTACTACAAATTTAAGAATTAAGGAATAGCAGATAAGCCCCTTTATCAAGCGAATTCGAACAAAAACAGGTTAATTGGCCGGATTGGGAACCATAATTTGGGTTGTTTCAGGTAAATCTGACCGAATTAATTCGATTTCACTTGAATTCAGCCTGCGGACATTCTTTTTACCTTTCAGGAATTCTTCCACTCCGGCAATAGGATAGTCCGATTTGGGAGTCTTGTAGTGCATGGGGAAAATTATCCTCGGATTGAGCAATTCGGCTGCCGCCCAGGCTTCGGTGGCATCGATCGTATAAAACCCACCTACCGGTATAAACAGTATGTCCACCTTGCCCAGTTCAGCCGCCTGTTCCGGATTCAGTTTATGTCCCAGATCACCCATATGGCAAAGCACCATGTCGTCCAGCGTAAAGCAAAAAATCAGGTTGGCGCCTCGTTTTGTTCCTTTCGCTTCGTCATGGAAGACCTGTACGGCTTTAAACGTAATTCCGTGGACGGTTTTGATCCCGGCTTCAGTCAAAACCTGAGGATTGCCCCTTACCGCCTGAGTATTACAGTGATCGCGGTGCCCGTGGCTGCGGGTAACGATATCAGCGGACTCGTCAAGCGGTTTATAGTTCAGTCCATCTCCTGTATGGTAGGGGTCGGTGATGATTTTCTTACCATCCCGGGAAGTAATCAGAAATGAAGCATGGGCCAGATATTTTACCAGCATCTTTATTACCTCCGTTTTCAGTATCCGGTTCTGGTTCTTATTTCTGCAAACCGCTTCACCCTACTGTTTTCTAGTGTGAGTGTTTAACCAGAAACCGCTTAATCCTTTCAAGGGCTTCCTCGATTTGCGCCAGGGCGGTGGCATAACAGCAGCGGACATAGCCCTCGCCGCGTTCGCCGAAGGCCGTACCGGGCACAACTATCACCTTCTCTTCTTTCAGCAGGTTTTCCGAAAAGACCTCGGATTTCATCCCGGTCGCCTTGATGCATGGAAAGGCGTAGAAAGCCCCTTTCGGCTCGAAACAGGTCAACCCGATGTCCCTGAAACCGTTGACCATAAAAAGCCTGCGGCGGTTGTAGTCTTCCACCATTTCCAGGATATCCGGCTCTCCCGATTTAAGGGCTTCGATGGCTGCGTTTTGGGCCATAATCGGGGCGCAAAGCATGGTGTACTGGTGTATCTTGGTCATAGCGGCTATAATGTCCGCATTGCCGGCGGCATAACCCAATCTCCATCCCGTCATGGCATAAGCCTTGGAGAATCCACCCAGCATTAGCGTCATATCCCTCATCCCGGGCAAGGAGGCAAAACAGATTTCTTCCACCCCGTAGACCAGCCTGATATAGATTTCATCCGAAATAACCAGAATATTACGGCGGCGCGCCAGTTCGGCTATCCGCAGGGCTTTCTCGCGAGAGATCATTGCCCCGGTGGGATTGGCCGGATAACCCAGCAGAATCGCCCTTGTCTTTTCCGTCAGGCAGGGGACTATATCCTCAGCCCTCATCTCGAAATTATCCTCGGCACGGATCGGGACCCTGACCGGATGCCCTCCCGCCAGGCATATGCAGGGGGCATACGAAACGTAGCAGGGATCGGCGATTACCACCTCATCACCCGGATTGAGGATCGCTCTCATCGCCAGGTCAAGGGCTTCACTCACCCCCGTAGTTATCAGGATTTCACCCTGGGGTTCGTACTTTACCTGGTAGCGGTTGGCCAGGTAGACAGCCAGCTCCTCTCTCAGTTCAGGCATCCCGGCGTTGGAAGTATACATGGTATAGCCCTTCTCCAGGGAATAGATGGCAGCTTCCCGGATATGCCAGGGCGTGACATAGTCCGGCTCTCCCACACCCAGTGAAATCGCCCCTTCCATGTGAGCCACCAGGTCAAAAAACTTGCGGATCCCTGAGGGGGCCAGCTCATTGACACATGTAGAGGTGAAGGGTGAACATTTGTTCTTGCTGATAGTCATGGGATTCTCCAAATCGGTAGTCCGGCAGTATTATTCTGTTATCTCAGGGCGCTGTCCCTTCAATCAGGGCAAGAGTGGCTGCCGTTTAAGCTCTTCTCTTGCTCCCAGGATTTCGCCGTCCTCCTTATATTTCTTGAGCATAAAATGAGTAACCGTGCTTTGCACGCCTTCGACCGGCGCCAGTTTCTGGGAAACGAAATTGGCTACCTCCTGGATGGTCTTTCCCGTGACTATCACCAGCAGATCGAAAGTGCCGGAAAGAAGATAGACCGTATGTGCCTGGGGAAAGCGGTAGATGCGTTCGGCAATGGCATCGAAGCCCACATCCCTTTGCGGTGTAACCTTAACCTCGATCAGGGCGAATACATGGTCGTTTTCCACTTTGTCCCAGTTAACGATAGCCTTGTATTTCTGAATAACCTGGTCTTTTTCGGCGCTGCGGATAGTCTCCTCAACCTCTTTTTCGCTGCTTCCCGTAACAGCCGCTATTTGCCGGAAGCTGGTCCGGCAGTCTTTTTCCAGTATTTTCAAAATATCGGACAACATTCTGGTTCTCCCTCTTTCCCATCAGCACTGCCAATATTTCCCCTGTAATTTCCACTGTACGAAAATCAAGGGATAATCATATTCTAGCATCTG
>CAYLVC010000046.1:0-5916 GCA_964387005.1 uncultured Dehalococcoidales bacterium
GAGGCGAACAGGATGGCGGGTACCCTCTGGGTGCCGAAGAGGATGAAGGTGAGGGGTTTATAGATCAATAAGTAGTATTTTCCAGGTAATCTTTTTCCCCTGGAATAGCACTAGTAAACGGGAGTCCAAAAAGACCAATAACAAAACAATATCCTTTCTTGTCCAGTTTAGGTGGCTTTCACCTCCAGAAAAGTGATTCCTGCGGTTCCGGAACACTAACTCTAAAACAACCGGAACTGCAGATCTCAAACACCGGTATAGATAGCCTCCAAGAACTTCCCCTTTAGCTTCATAACTGCGGCAGTTAGGTTAACGGTATCCACACCGGCTCATCTTTTGAGGTGGGTAAGGTCTGGCAGTTCTCTGTGAGTGATTCTCACCGACCAGCTGTCATAGATGTTTTTGCGTAATGGCAGGTAGCTCAACCCTATCTGCCATCGGCAGGCGCAAAGGTGCTTGCATCAATATTGATAGGAGCGAGGGACCATAAATGGCATAAATATCTAAATATTAGCTTGGAAATACACAATTTACTTGACCATATATATCCCATCTTCGTTCTGTTTTGCACGCTCTAGAAACCAATTACCAAATTTCAACCAAAAGAATTTCCAAAGTTCTTCAGCCGTCAGGGCTATAAACTTTGCATTTTCATCAATATCCTCAATGCTGACTAAAAAAATATCACCGCCTGGATAACCTGTTATTTGTCTTCCTCGGGGATTCATTTGCACCGCACAATTCGGTGTTTTCGAGATATGCCATGTTGAGTGAACAACGTCATTACGTATTTCTACCGCATTAATTACCTTTTTAAATAGTTTGTTTAATGCAATCATATCCTTATCATTTTTTAAATTTATACCTTCGTCTGACTTATTTCGAGAACCCAGGCGGTAAGCCATAACACCACGAAGAGATTGACAACGATTATACATGTCTTGAGAATAAGCCACATTAGCAATGACTTCCGGTTCGCACCCGAAAAGCATTGACATCAGCATAGCAATTTTCTCCTCAAATTGAGAGGAAATCGCTACTAATTTTCCAATAGCTAAAAGAATATTGTCTTCCGGTAAATCGTTAGAAATTGGATCATCAATATTACTTTGATCTGTTTTAATTATCATATCTTCTCCAATATTTATTTTGCAGCTAAACATAGTTCTTGAAAGTATACATCTCCAAATTTATCGGCAGGTGCCTTTTGCATACTTGGTGCAACATTGCTACATATATTGAGTATAGAACAAAACATCATCTTGCACTTGAGACCGAGAGATTTAACCGTCTCTCGGCTTTTTTATACGGTGAGCTGTCAAACTGAAATTTTTAAGTACCAAATCAGTGCCACTATTTTTAGAAGTTATTGTCTCTTGAGCTAACAAGAATTACTAAAAATCAAAGGGCGGAAATGGCTTTCTTATGTCTGTTATCATAGCTAAACTTATAATAACGAACAAAGAGCAACTAAATCCAAAAATAATTGGCATGAAATCCGTCCACGTTTTGGTTACAAACTCCAAAATTGCACTTACCAATACTATTAAAAAGAAAATTACTAACCCAATATTCTGATCTCTTTTTAGTTTCCGTTGTTTTGTTGGTGGATCGTCTTTTTCATTTCTACTTATATATTTGACCAACCCTTGATCTTCTATTTTCGCCTCAACTGTAAATTTTACCTCTGGATTACCCACGTATATTATTTGAATTGCAGCACCATCATTTTTTTCAAGGATTTCCCATGTCATAATAAGTTGTCCACATATTGCCGAATTATGCGTACATAAAACATCAATTCCTGTATATTCATTTGGTGAATTTCGGATAGATGTTTCTAAAATGCGTGTTTGGGGTTCTGTCTTTATGATAATATTTTTAGGATTTTCGGGTTTAGTCAGAATATCATTTTTATGAATGCTTTGGTTTCCTGCATTCCAAATTGCTATTTGAACGGCTGAAATATCAACGTCTCCCAAGTCTTCATTTTTATAAAACAATTTCAAGTCAGTGGCTTTTTTTGAGATTGCTATTCTAGTTCTCACGGGATTAATCGTGTATACTAGATTTCGCCTGTTTCTGGGTACAAAATATGTATACAATCCAAAAGCAATACCTATCGCCCCAAATGTCCATCCTATCCAATCATAAGTCATTTTTTATCCCCTTGTAGTTGTTCTCTTAAGATTCTATTCTCTGATTTGAACCCATGTCAACAAAGGATAGTCGGATATGGTATGATAGATATGTTATTGATAAAGACTTTCCAGTTTGATAGGAGTGCTATAATAGATACAGCATGAATATCCTCTTCATAGATGATACTGAACAGTTGAACAAACAATATATCGGTGTGGGTGGGGTAATCTTCCATGATGATACCTTAACCAATTTATGTGCTCTTTTTAAGGGTAAAAAGGAATTACATGGTATTCCCGCTGAAATTGAAATCAAGTGGTCTCCTCCTAAGGGTAGTTGGCTAGGGCTGAATTTAATTAATGAAAATAGAATTATTGCATATTCTGATTTCTTAAATTTAGTGTCTTATTTTGACGGCAAAGTAATTGTGTCGGTAATGAAAAAAGACGGACTAAATCAAAGCACAACAGGAGCAAAATGGAAGTGCATTGAATTTGTTACTGAGAGGTTTCAGTTTTTTCTTCAAGAACAAACTGATAGGAATGGTCTTATAATAGCTGACTTCCCTAGCAATGATAAAGAAGACAGGGAATTGTTAGATAAATACTATCAACTACTTGAAGAAGGAACACATTATGTCAAACCTAAGAATATCGTTATGAATCTATTGACAACCAAGTCGCACTTGAATCCTGCACTTCAGTTGGCGGACTTAATAGTTGGTATTACTACGGCGATGTGCACTACTAGGCAGGATTATGCTTTACCATATTGGGAGACAGTAAAACGTAATTTTCATGCTAACCAAAATGGTCAGGTGATGGGTTGTGGATTGAAAATCTACCCCAAAGAAATCATTGGAGGAATACTACCCACACTTTTCCCTGAGGTCATTATAGAATCTGAAAATGAAGAGGAAAGTTACAAAGAATATAACGATAGAATGAGGTATTCTTACAGCGTTCTTCTGAGTGAAGAAGAGTTGGATTTATATTTTCCTCGATCCTAGTAACACCCATTGGAAACCTTTTGTTTCTATTATGTTGAACACTAACGTCAGGCACACGGTTCGGATTAAAATCTACGTGCAACCCTCTGCCGCTAAACATTCGCTGTTCTGGCAATCTCTATTAGCTTGCCGTTCTATGGCTATTTAGATAAACTCTGTTCTACGGCAATTGCGGCAACTCTACGGCGTGTTCTCGGCAACCGCTATTACTTTACTGTTCACAAGGCTTGGAAAAGTTTTCTGTTCAAGGCAACGGGTCTAGCGTTCTGTTCAAGAGACTTGAAATAGTTTTCTCTTCATGAGTATGGATTAGCGTGCCGTTCAAGAGTATGTACTGGTTTGCCGTTCAATGAGATTTGGCGTACCTTTATTACCATATGCCCACCCGGCTGTCAAATGAAATAATGGCAGCAATGCCGCTGTTCTTAGAAACTGTTCAAACATATTGCCCGTTCGGAAGTTCTGGCACCTGTTCGCTTGGGTGGGTAGGCTGTTCGGTTCAATAATTGCTTTGGCTCTCACTTTGTCGTACTCCTGATAGAAGCCACGGCAGACTATGAAAATGACCAAACCCACCAAAACGAATATTTCCATAGCCTGCCATCATACTCTTTCCCTTTGCCGTCTGCAACGCCTTTATGACTTCTTCTTTGGTTTCATCCTTGCTATCGATAAATAATCAGGACATTTTGTTGTTTTGCACTCTGTATGATCTTTCAGGCATCCCAAGCAATCCCAGTAACATTTTCTGGTGTTAGCGCCTTAATTCCCTCTTCTTTTCTCCCTTTTTCTAAGGGGAGAAGACCCCCCGGGCACGGTGTGCCGTGCCGCTACTCCCCCACTGTCCCCCTCTCTCCTGAACTTATATATCCTATCCGGACTTATTGGTCATATCTGCCTTGATTAAGCCTTCCCCTCGATTCGAAACCCTCCCTTTTCCCCGGTTTTTCCTTTGTTTCCTGGCCTTTTCAGTCCGTTTCCGGCCTTATTCCGTTCGTTTTTAACCATCTTCCGGCTCATTTATCCCAAACAACAAGCGGATCAATTGATATTGAATAACCTGCTCTCGATGATTGTAATATCCTTATGAACAATTTGGATATACAGATGCTTTAGATTGCTTCTGAGAGGAAAAGGTCATTCGCAAAGACGAATTGAGGTCAATCCAGATCAGAGCTCACTTTTTCAGGAGCTTAAAGCTAATAGCTCAAAACCGACCACACTTCTTGCCACCGTGGTCGTCCTGAGCCCCGGACTTCCCTTGCTCCAGCCGGGGCGTGAGGATCTCACTCCCCTTTTCTCTTAAAAAAGGGTGACAATGAAAGCTTTACAGCAATAGAACAAATGTGCTAATATGCTTTTTACATGGTAGCAGAATTCCAACTACCACCGTTTTCTCCGGTTGAATTTTCAAAAGTAATTTTGCGAAAACAAATCCAATTTTGTACCTTAATAATTGAATAGCGGATCATGGATGGACCTGTTCCGGCCTTTAGCCGGCTATTGTAATGGTTGTCGCCCTGAATAAACACTATAACCGGTTTTCAAAAACACATTTTTGTAAAAACAAATCCATTTTTTTACCCGGCAAGTGGATCATAAATAGCCCGGCTTCGGGGTTGTTATGCTATCCAAAGAAGCAGGAACCGGGTGGCTGTCAGGCCTATTCTTGTATTCGGAAACTCATAGCTATTGTTTTTTATTACAGGAGCATGTGATAATATCCGTAACGAATCAAGGGGATAGATATGCGCTACTGTCCGAAATGCCGTTCCGAATACCAGGATTGGGTCAAGACCTGTATTGATTGCGGCTCGGAGCTGACCGGTAAGCTGCCGCCTGAACCCCCTGCTGCCGTCAACCCCCTGGACAAGAATGTAAAAATGTTCCCGGCCAATACCTTCAGCTACCCTGATGCAGAGCATCCCGGACAGTCCGAAGCCGCGTCTCGCGCTGCCGGACGTAAAAAGAGGCCGGAAAAAATAGTTACCCTTATGACATTCACTTATCCCGCCGAGGCCCACCTTAACCGGGCTAAACTGGAATCCGCGGGCATCTGGAGTTTTGTCGCGGATGAAAGTCTTGTTTCCGCCAATCAATTCTTCTCCACAGCTTTAAGCGGTGTAAAATTGCAGGTAAGGGAGTCGGACGCAGAAGAAGCTCTCCGCGTTTTAGGGCGTATCCCGGAAGAAGCGCCTGTATCCGCTGAAAGTGACGAGGATAATTGCCCCCAATGCCATTCAAAAGATATTCAATATGAGACTTTTCCGCTTCGCTGGATATTTTTATCGATCTTTTTGTTAGGTTTTCCGCTTCTTTTCTTAAGACGCAAGTGGAAATGTAATAACTGCGGCAACGAGTGGCAGTGAACCGTTTTGCGTCAGCCCTGGCGGGCCTTGCGGCTTTTCCTCTGGTACATTGGGGTGAATCTTCGGTATTAAAAGAATCGCCTGTTATTACAGGGTAACCGTGCTTGAATTGATAACCATCCATCCGGCGCTGCCTATTGACTTATATTAATTAAGGATATTATACTTTGTAAATAAGTTTTTTGCTGGTGTGTGAACAGCTATAAAATAGTCTCAACCGTGTCCGGAGGAAAAAATGAAACTCAAAGGCCTTTACATTCTGGTCATGCTGGCGGCAATCGCCATCCTGGGCGGCATATTGCCGGGATGTTCGAGCAGTTCAACATCCGCCCCGGCCCAATCACCCCAGGGGAGTAATCCCGCAGCCACCACGCAAGCTGCTGCAACAGTAGCTGC
>CAYLVC010000046.1:6016-13073 GCA_964387005.1 uncultured Dehalococcoidales bacterium
CACCCCAGGGGAGTAATCCCGCAGCCACCACGCAAGCTGCTGCAACAGTAGCTGCGACTGCGGCCACCACCACGGCATCCGGCAGCGGCTCGTCCCAACCCGGCGGCGTCCCTGAATTTGCCGACTCTAAACTGCTGCCCAGCTACCGTATGACCATAACCAACAAGTCCACGGAAAGCGACAGCACAGGTTTTGCCACCGTTATCAAATATGAATGGGTGAGGGACAGCAAGGCCGAGCACATCCGGATGGAGGACGGGGACGGCAATGTCACCGTTGAAATGATATCCATCGGCGACAAGAGCTGGATATGGATGGGAATGGCCGGTATGGGCTGGGTTGAGCAATCCGGCCAGGCAGCCGTATCACATCCGTCGGTGATGCCGACCGACTGGCAGGGACAGTTTAATGAAGCTTTTTTGCAGGCTAAGGATTCGAAATGGCGCTTTGATAAAAAGGGTACTGAAACGGTCAATAATGTCTCATGCACACGCTACGAGTTCGAATATACCCTGAAAATTGACAGGCAGGGAATGGAATCCGGCGAAGGTACTGTTAAAAGTGAAATATACAGCCACGGCGACATCTGGGTTGCGGCGCAAAGCGGTCTGCCCGCTGTCATGATCCGGTCTATTAGTAAAGCTGAAGTTGCTGAAAACGGTAAGAAATCCGTGATGGAAACAGTACAGGACCTGACCGATATCGGTACAGCCATAGTCATCAAACCGCCGGATGAAACCTCTCAAATACCTTCCGTGCCTCCTGTTACAACAACCATTCCACCTTCAACCCCCGGTACGACTACTCCCCCGCCTCCTGCGGCGACTGCAACAACATCGCCACCCGCTGTTCCTCCAGCTTCAACGGGAGGGACGACCTCTTTCAGCGAGGAGTTCAATAGCGCCTGGAATTCCAGGTGGAGCTGGACCGATCCCAACGGGGATGCAGCCTACAGTCTCACGGCGCGTCCGGGTTTTCTGCGGGTCACCGTACCTGAGGGCAATGATCTGGCAGGCTTCACCAACTATGACGCACCCCGGCTGCTGGTCTCGCAGAGCGGCAATTTTGTACTGGAAACGCTGATCGAGTTTGACCCCCTGGAGGACTACCAGGGCGCAGGCCTGCTGGTCTGGCAGGACGAAAACAGCTTCCTGAGGCTTGAGTTCGGTCTGGGTGGCATGCTGGGGAACTATGTCAAAAACGCGGCCTTTTTGGAACAGTTTGAAGGCAATCTGGGACTGGTGGACGCCGTAGAACTGCCGGATAACCTGACGCGGATCGAGCTGCGCTTTGAAAGAAACGGCAATCAGTTTACGGCCTGGTGCCGTCCGGACGGCGGAGACTGGCAGGAAATCGGCTCAACCGGAACGAGCCTTGGCTCAACGGTACAGGTTGGGATAACCCAGGCTACGACCTCTCCGTCTGCAATATCAGCGGATTTCGATTATGTTAAACTATCGGGAAAATAGGCTGAATAATGAGTATGAGAGGGAGCCGGAACCGGCTCCCTCTCAGTTGAATTTCAACAGGTTATGAAAAGATATGCATGAAACCTAGACCAGCGAACCTCCTTCCGGTGATACGCCGTTGGGGTCCACGGCTTTGGTGATCTTGACCCACCAGTCATGATAGTTGCACAGTGCCTGGTTGATTTCAGGCGAGGTAGTCATGGTGGAAGCGAAGTAATTTTGCCTGAAAGCCCTGTCTGTTTGATCTTTTTGCCATTTTAAAACAGCTTCCTTGGCTACCGTATTGGTGGGATTATAGGCGCAGAAGATCTCGGTCTTGCCCAGGTGCCCCTGTTCAACACCCCAGCCAAAAAAGGCTCCGCCGTCATCCAGGATCAATCCCTGGGTTATCAAAGGCTTCTTGGCTTCTCCCGCTCCGATAGCCCACTTTATGTTGACGTCTCTTTGCCCCATTATGGGGATTGAGTTGAAGGCTCCTCCGGGCCGGAATGTCTCGCGGATAGCCCCGCTGATACGGGTATTCTGACATATCAGTATACCTTCAATTTCGGGATTGTCTTCAATCATTTTCACGGACTCGCCGCCCGCATCCTTGATTATCTTCTCCAGCGCTTTCTTCTTGAAAGCAAAATCTTCGACGGAGTTCCCTGCTATTATGACGAAGAATCCCGGACCCTTCATTTCCTGGCTTATCCTGGCGAATACTTCATTCCTTTCCTCGTTGCTGGTAGACATATTGGCAGACACCATAGCCGCATTAAAGCCATATAGCGCGTAGCAGATTTCATTTTCGCCGAGTTTAATCTCGGCATCCCACATCTGGTCAACCGTGGGGAAACTGTAATAGCGCCCCATCAGGTTGGCGGGAATATTTTTCATGATATATCTGGGTGAGTTCCCTTCCAGGGAATATTCGGCCGGCCCGGTCCATGGATAAATCTTCACAGCAGCTTTGGTAAACACTCCGGGAGTAACACCCGGCGGGACGGCACTGGTAAGGATCGATCTCAGGGAGGGACCCGGTCCATCGCCGCTGAACCATTCTTCGGAGGAGCCCAGCGAACCTGACCTGACCAGTTCTCCTTCAGGAGTCACCCATTCTATAGCCAGATGGTTGCGGTCATCACCGCTCGTGCTCTGGTCCATTGCTCCGTGACCTCTGAGCATGGCCGAACAGTTGGATCCAGCCCCTTTGATACAGACATTCAGTCCTCTCTTGAATAGTTCAGCCTGGAGCTCTGCCGAGATTACATACGGCTCCACCACGGCGTACATGTTCTCTTCATTGATCTCTATGATCTTGTTCATCCGCCGCAGGTCCAGCAAGATCAGGCCATCGGGGAAAGTGCCGGTCCAGCCCGTACATATCGGCCTGAAAGGTAACTTGTGCTTGTTGCAGAGTTTAACTATCGACTGAACTTCCGCGGTATTTCCCGGAAGAACTATGGCCGCAAACTTGACGTTATAGTATGCCGGCATAATCAGAGGATCATCACAGATGTTTTCTTTCCCTACCACATCCTCGAACTGTTTATATATTACTTTGCTTAAAGCCATTGCCTCTAAACCTCCTTTCTTAGATTGCCTTTTCTACAAGCTCGACGATGTCGAGTACCTGAAGGCTGCTTCCCTTTTTCCGGACAGCTTCCTTAAAGAGTTTCTCACACCAGGGACAGGCCGTCACCAGGGCATCGGCCCCGGTTGACAGGGCTTCGTCAATTCTTTCATTGGCGGTCCAGAGGGCGAACTCCGGATTTGATTCGTTTACTCCGCCGCCTGCGCCGCAGCACCAGGCATATTCCTTGATTCTTACCATCTCCGAGAGCTTGACCCCGGGGATGTTCTTCAGCACATTTCTGGGTGGCTCATAAATACCGTGCGTCCCTCTGCGGTAGGTCTTGGGAGGATCGAACATAAAGCTCCCTCCGGGCAGAAGCTTCCCTTCCCAGTGTATCCAGGGTTCGCTCAGCCGTCCCAGCCGGCAGGGATCATGATAGGTTACCGTCATATCAACCTTCTTCGATAGCTTCAGCTTCTTCTTTTTGACCAGACGGTCAATGTACTCTGAGATATGCAGTACCTCCAGGTCGCCCTTCAAATTGAACTTGTCATAAAGCACCTTGAAGGTCTGATAGCCGTCCGCACAGGCTGTGACCAGCGTTTTAGCTCCAGACTTCTTGATGATTTCCGTGTACTTCTTAGCCTGGGCCAGAAAGTCCTTCTCGTAGCCCATTTGATAAGCCCGGCCTCCGCAGCAGATCTCCTTGTCTCCGCCGATGCCGAAGCTGACTCCGGCTTTTTGGAGAATTTTGGCAGTGGCCTGGGCCAGTTTCCACATATCCTTGTTAAAGCTGGTCTGGCAGCCCACATGGAAAATAACATCCACCTTCTCTCTGGTGTAATCTTTCAGATTTAAGCCGCTGGCCCAGTCGCCCCGTTTTACCGCTGCTCCCGGCACCATGGAATTGCGGGTTTTAAGGTTTTCGATCAACTTGTCCAGTGCTGCGAGGGTATGCCCTTCCGCTACCGCCTTGTTGCGAAATTCCTGGATCGGCTCCATAACTTCCATGTCCATGGCATAATTGCAGGAAACTCCGCAGGCGCCGCACATCTGGCAATTCTTTATGATATCCAGGATTTTTCCCGAGTATTTAAACCCGTTTTCCAGCATTGAATTGGCAATATTCAATCTTCCACCGCCTGAGTAGGCATGGAAATTATATTTAGCTATGCTGGGACATACGTAGGAATAACTGGATCCCTTTACTTTTTGCATGGGTATAAATTTGCAGGCCGAACACCGGCAGCACATCTTTACATCACCCTGGTATTGCTCCAGTCCCATATTCGCTACCTCCTGATTTCAATTAATTAAATGTATCCAGGTTAACGTATACTAAAACCCTATTTTCCCGGGATTCATAATACCGTTTGGATCAAATATTTTCTTGAGTTTAAGCAGAATAGACCGGGTGGCTGCGTCACGGTTGACTATCATATTGGTTGCTTCACCATAAGGACGGGAGAAAAAGGCATTCCGGGCCAGCAGGGACCGGGTGGCGTCTGCGATTAACCCCTTGATCTTATTGACCTCAGCTTTGCTGTCGGGATCATAGAACAGGTTAAACTCGCAGTGAACGCTGGTGCCCTGTACCACAGGCTGAATATAAACACCCATGTCCGAAACAGGATATCCGGCTTTGGCCGCTGCATCGTTCATGGTCTGGACCGAATCTTCGACTCTATTATTGAGAGTAAGGAAGAAAACGTCCTCGCTGGCTCCTTTATAACGCAGCTTCCAGTAAGGCTCCTCGCAGGGCTTTTGAACGGCTTTCAGGATTTGATTGGCTGAAACGCCGCCGGTTGATTTACCGGCTGCCAGCGCCAGGCGCTTGGTTAGCTCGGTGATATCCTTAATATGGGAACTGACCCTGTCTTCAGGAAATACTTCATAACCCGCAACGGTATAGAACAGGTTCCAGGCCGGTATTTGATCTTTCAGGCTCTGAAAATCCCCGTGCCGGTTATTGGCGAATATAGCTGCCAGATTGACGTTGTTGAGAATGAAGCATTCATTGGCCATTCTCATGCGGATGAGCCAGGAAGCCATCTCAATCAACGCCTTGAGATTGGAAGACCCCACCACGAAGGGCTCTTCAATCCTGGGAAGGAGTTCACATCTCATGGAAGCCCAGGTAACAATTCCCAGAGTTCCCTGAGAGCCCTGGATCATACGGTGCCAGGAAGCAATACCCGGTCCGTAGGGGGCTTTTTGCACTCCGCCTACTTTCCATTGTTCTTTCACCGTACCCGGCCCGGCTGCCTGCCCGGTCCTGAATTCATCTCCAGCCCCAAAAAATACCTCGACACAGGCCAGGGGATCGGATACATCCCATTGATACTTGGGCATAATGACCGGCTCTCTTTCCAGCAGGCTGCCGACGACCGTCTTGCTCTTCCTCGGCAGAAGCGGCAAATTAAGCCTGATGCCTTCTTTCTCTACCGCAGGTATTAATTCTCCGAAGGTCACTCCCGGCTCAACCATGGCAACCCTGCGTGCCCGGTCAACATTCAGTATCTTTTTCATTCTGCTTAAATCCACTATTAAGGATCCGCCGAGCCCCGGAACGGTGTCTCCCCTGAAATGAGGAGGTCCTGAACTCACCGGTACCAATGGAGTGAGGGTCTCGTTGGCCAGAGCGACAATCTGTTTGATTTCACCGGCAGAGGAAGGTTTGACCACGCAGGCTGGCCTGACGGGATTAACAAAGCTTATATCCCTGGAGTATTGATCCAGCGTCGCCTGTGCGCAGCTGACATTGGATGCTCCCACAATGTTTACCAGCTTCTTTTGTTCAATCATTTCTACCCCCTTTCAATTTTTAACCACATTTCATCGTCACAGACGAAATTAAGTGCTTATACGAATGACCTATAAAACACAGATAGAGTAACAAGATAGTATTACACTTTACATGCATTGTCAAGTTTATACGATGGTAGATGTACGATTATTCGAACACAAACACATGCAGGCAAAGAGGGAGCATATTCTCTTGAAGAATGTACCGGTTTTATTTATCGTAGTTGATATGTTTCCGCTTGACCAGTTGATTGGACTGGGCGGGAGGGCCAGCCTTGAGCATTTTATATTCGTGGTAGAACTGGGGATTGATATCATATTCAACGAACAGCTTAATGAGCTCATCCAGCTGGGAACCGGACTGGTCGGAACCCTGACGGACATGCTTCTTAAAGGTCTGTTCGAACTGTTTTAAAACCTGAGTAAGTTTTTCAATAGCAGCGGCCTGTTTTTCCAGGCGGTCATTCTGGGCAGCAACGGCAGCACTTAACTCCCTGAGGGTTTTCTCGATTATTTCAAGCTCTGCTTTTTTTGTCGTTTTACTATTTTTGGCGCCGGTATTTTGCTGATCCATAGCTTATATTATATTATAACTGAGTAGCCTTGCATATCCGCGTACGGCATTGACTTTGGATTTGAAATGACCTATCGTGATAGAATAAGACCTGAAAAAGCAAAGATAAGGCAGACAGCCCTGACTTAAGTCAGGGTTTATCTTTAAATAAAACCGGGCTGCATGATAAACAAAATAAACCTGTCTAAAGTATACTTCGGCTGGTGGACGGTCATAGCCACCGGCCTGGTGGCCTTTCTGGGGGTTGGTTTTGCCGCCTACGGCTTTTCCGTTCTTTTTAAACCCCTCTCCGCTGAACTGGGCCTGAGCCGGGCTATCACATCCATGGCCAGCAGCATACAGGCACTGGGTTACGGGATTGTGGGGCCGTTGGGAGGATGGGCATCGGATAGATACAGTCCCAAATGGGTGATCCTGGCCGGCATCTTCATCATGGTGGTCGGCTGTATTCTGATGTATTTCGTTAATTCCCTCTGGTTTTTGCTTATAGCCTGGGGCATTTTTATCGGGATCGGCTATTCGCTGGGTTTCACAGTTATCATGGACAGGGCTATAGTTAACTGGTTTGTGAAGAAAAGCGGCATCGCCCTGAACGTAAAATTCGCCATTCAGTCCGTCTCCGGCATGGTTTTGCTGCCCGTCATTGCCTGG
>CAYLVC010000047.1:0-13006 GCA_964387005.1 uncultured Dehalococcoidales bacterium
ATAGCAGGTATAGCTTATCCGGGGAGAGATATTTCCGTTGCAGGGGAACTGGGATATGCCCCCGGTACACCACTGGAATATAGAGAGGCGGAAATATACCTTGATGACCTTTTATTGGAGGAGTTCATCATAAAAGATTCCTTCTTAAAGGAAATACGGCTTGACCCGACCACTTCAAGCGGAAATCATTCGCTGATTATTATCGTCAAACCCACGGGCAGATATTCTCCGGTTTCGAAGATGCTGCCGCTGGATGTAACCATGGCAGTACCTGTACTGGAAATGGCAACTCCCGGAAAGATATTATTGCCGGGTAAAATGAATATTGGCGGTAGAGTTAACTCAGAGACCGGTCCACTGAAAAATGCCAGCATCCGCCTTAACATCAGAAACAGCAGTGCCTTGATTAAGTCCGATGATAAAGGCCTCTTCGAAACGGAAATGCTGCTCGGCCCGGGATTAGACTTGCTGGGCAACGATACATTAAGCATAGATATCCTGCCTGAAGAACCGTGGAATCAATCCCTGTCTGTTGCTAAAAATATATTCACAATCAATCTTCCCAATTGCGCGATACTGCTGGTATTGCTGGCTGGTTTGGGTTATCTACTTCCGCGCCGGTTGAAGCTCTTCACGAAACATTCCACAGCCGCTAAAAAGAAAAGAATTATCTCCCCGGTTCCTGAAGCCGAATCCATTTCAGCTGCTTCAATAACACAGGAGATGGGAGACAACCAGATATTCTATCTGTACCGTGTTGTCCTCAGGCTGGTCAGTTCTATTACCCGTGCAATAATGAAACCCCATCAGACGTTGAGAGAATTTGCGGGAGAAAACAACACCGGACTGGGTTCGCTGAGCCGCTATTTCAACGAGTTTACCAGGCTGATTGAAAGATTGATTTACTCAAAGCACAAGGCCACAGACGCAGACCTTCAAAAGAGCCGTGAACTTTACGAGTCCATGGAGAGGGAAGCACACCATGAGGATATCTAGCCTGATCTTGCTGGTGCTGGCCATTGTAGTCCTGATTTCGGTGGCCTCGATCTGGTTTTATCCCTCCAGCCAGGACTATATGGCTTCTAATCTAACATGGAACGGGCTCAGGAGTTTTTCCCGTCATTTCGGAGTGACAGAACTTGACTCGTCAAACAGCCTTCCACTTTCCACGGGGAAGGAAGTTTTGATTTCCCTGCCTTACCTGAAATATAGCACCGCTGAACTGGATGCTATTAAGCAATTCGTTGAGCCGGGAGGACATCTGCTGCTGATGGACGATTTCGGATACGGAAATGATATCCTGAGTGCACTGGGCAGCAAAGCCCGCTTCGATCACAACATGCTGCTTGACCCGCTTTTCTGTTATAAGAAGCAAAACCTGCCATGTATTATAGATTTCAGCCCTGACCTGGAGCAAGCCGGTCTGTCCTTGATTATTCTCAACCACGCTACAGCCCTGCAACTGGAGGATGAAACGGAAGCGCTGGCGTGGTCTTCACCAGCCAGTTATCTGGATACTAACGGCAATGGTGTGCAGGATAAAGATGAATCCTCCGGTCCTTTCCCTGTAGCTGCGCGTTTTCAGGCAGGACAGGGAAAGATAACAATGGTCTCCGATCCCAGTCTGATAATAAACACCATGATAGAAAAAGAAGACAACATGGTTTTCATCAACAGTCTGATTTCAAGCCAGGGACAGCCGGTGAGGGTTTTACTGGACAGTTCACACCTGGAGAAATCTACGCTGGACAATTCTCGTGACAAATTGAGTGCCCTCCGCCGGTCATTTTCCAGTCCTTTTATAATGCTGGGACTGATAGCCGTTGTTTTTGTAATCGTAATTGTATATACACTTAAGAAGGGGGAAATCCTTGGCTAATAATACTCACAACCACGATAACAGTATTGACACTGCCAAAGCTGCCGCGCTGCGTCAAAAAATTATGAATGAACTTTCGAAGGCCGTCGTTGGGAAAGAAGAAATTAAAGAAGCGCTGATGGTGGCCCTTTTAGCCGGAGGTCATATACTTATCGAAGGACTACCCGGAACGGCAAAAACCACTCTTTCCAAATGCTTTGCAGAAGTTATCGGAGGCAGTTTTAAAAGAATCCAGTTTACGCCGGATATGATGCCATCCGACATCACCGGATTTTACATGTATTCGACGGACGGTAATTCTACATTCGTCGACGGCCCGATTTTTGCCAATATCGTCCTGGCCGATGAGCTCAACCGGACCACGCCCAGGACACAGTCTGCCATGATCGAGGCGATGCAGGAACACCAGGTCACAATCGAGAAAAAAACCTATCAGCTTCCCAGGCCATTCATGGTTATTGCCACACAGGTGTTGTCGGGAGAGGAAGGCACCTATTCCCTGACCAATGTCCAGGTAGACCGCTTCCTGCTGCGCGTCTGGAGTCCTTATCCATCCAGAGAGGAAGAAAAAGAGGTAATAAGCAATATCGACCGGATCGATACCCCTGAACTCAAGGTGGCGGTTACCCTGGAAGAACTGGGGGAAATACAGGAAATGACTCGTCATGTGTATGTTTCACCGGATATCTCCGAATACATAATTTCTCTGATCAGCAGTTTACGTGAAGATCCGGATGTTCTCAGTGGGCCCAGTACCCGCAGCGGCATCGCCCTGTACAGGTGCGCCAGAGTACTGGCGCTATTTGACAACCGTGACTACGTTATCCCGGACGACGTTAAACACCTGGCTGTACCGGCTTTGGAGCACCGTCTGCGGGTAAGAGTTGAAGCCGAAATGGATGATATAACACCTGCAATAATCCTGCAAAGAATAATGGAAAAGGTTCCTGTGCCCAAACTGGAATAGTGGAGGAAAAAAATAGAACTGTGGTTTACAGCAAACTCATGTCTCATTTACTGAAAGCCTATACAGCAGCGGCACTGGTAGCAGCGCTGGCAACAATTTTGGTGTTGTCTTCCGGCCCGCTCACCCTTATTCCAGCCATATTGCTCGCCTGGCACATTTTTTCATGGTTCCGGCCGGTATCTGCGGTTGTCAGCCTTTTCACCGACATATTTCTTTTTCTTGCCCTGGCGGGAATATTTTCCGGGGTAATACCCCCTTATCTGGCGCCACTGCCTTCTCTGCCCTTGCTGGCGGCTATATATTACGGACTAAAGCAATCAGCCTCTAAACTCACTGTCCGCTCGTACAACCGCAGGACCAGCCTTACACCTCTGGCCCAGGCAGTTGGAGGAGTATCCATCTGTTCGTTGATATTGTCGGCCCTTGTGGGGAACACAGTACTAACAGTCTCCGCTGACCTCCTGGTATTCTTCCTGTTTGTACTGCTTTTTCTGACCTGGCTGGATTTTCCTGAAAAGGCCGTTGAATACGAGCGGAAGCAATTACGGATCCTGGCGGGTAAAAAAGAGCTGATTGAGGTCAAACTGGTACCGCGCAGTTTCAGAGGCGGCCTGCTATTCATCCGTTCTCTTAATGAGTGGGTAAAGGTACTTACACCCCGACTATCATTGCAGCAACCTGAAACAGTAATTGAGTTAACGCTTATTCCAGGCCTATCCGGTCCTGCTGAAGTGAAACTGGAAGTTTATGCCATAGACCGGCTGGGACTAATTCAAGTACGCTTCCAAATGAAACCGATTGATGTGATAGTTGTTCCAAAGGCGAGATACGCCCACTGGCTGGCACAGAAATACATCAACGGGACAAACCCCGGTAATTTACCCCTAATATCTGTTTTTACGTCGGCTGAAGGTGGGCACGGTCTGAGGCAGGGTATTGAGTACTACGGCAGCCGCCTTTACCAGCCCGGGGACAGCCTGAAAAACATCGACTGGAAGCATTCCTGTAAATACAATGAACTTGTCACACTGGAATTCAGCGAGTTTCAGGGCAGACCTGCTATAATGCTGGTTAACCTGGCTGTCAGCAATGCCGAAGAAGCCGACAAACTGGCCTACAATATTATCATTACTGCCCTTTCCCTGGGGCGTGAAAACATACCGGCAGCACTGGCAATATACAATCAAGAGAAGTTGGTGTTTATCAGCAGTGCGCTGGCCGCCAAGCAACTCCTCTTGCATTGCATGCGGATAGTGAAAGAGATAACATTGATTCCCCCTCTTACCAGGTACCTGGATACTGCCAACGTCTTCAGGCTTCAGACCAACCTCAGACGCCTCGAACAAAATGACAGCGCCCCCGCTTTGATCATTAAGCAACTGCTCCAGGCCGAATACAACAACCTTAAAAAAAGCACAAGGCTCAATCCCTGCACACTGGCACTTAATGCAGTTACATCAAAATCGGAAGAGCGTTCCAGCATCGTAGTCATTTCTCAGCGCAATCATGATGCGGAAGCCCTGGCTTTCCAGGACTACCGTCTATCCCGCCAGGGTAATGCCATAATGTATGTATAGTTACCTTTTAATATTTGTAGTTATGTAACGCACTTTCCTGGATAGTCTGTTCTCCGACGATCTTTTCTTCCTTTATAACAGGCAGAATCAAGATATTGTGGTGAAATTCTAAACAGGAAACCAAAAATGATATTCCTTAAGTTTAGAAACAGCTAAAGGAGCGGTTAATATGGCTGAAGAACGCTCTTACATCAAAGGTCTGGGATTTTGCGGGAATGAGCCTCTGGCTGGCTCCAATGCGGCTGTTGTTGATACCCAAAACGGCCATATCGTCAGGATCAGACCTCTGCATTTCGATTGGAAATACCAGCCGGAGGAGTACAGACCATGGCAAATCAAAGCCCGGGGCAAGGTCTTTGAACCCGGCAGCAAAACCCTGCTGCCGCCCTTTAGCCTTGGCTACAAAAAGCGGGTATATTCACCCAACCGCATCAGGTACCCCTTGAAAAGGATCGACTGGGACCCCAATGGAAACAGAAACCCACAGAACCGGGGCAAAAGCCTTTTCCAGAGAATAACCTGGGATGAGGCTACGAACCTGATAGCTGCTGAACTCATCCGCATGAAAGAGCAATACGGTCCCTGCGCAGTACTTTCAATGGCAGGTGTTCATGGAGAAACCAAAGCCCTGCATTATGCCCACGGCACCCATTCCCGGCTCCTGCGGCTTTTCATGGGAGACTATACCCGAGCAGCGGGTGGAGGACCGGACAGCTGGGAAGGCTGGTTCTGGGGGGCAGAACACGTCTGGGGTATGACGGAAAATGTCGGCGAAATGGCCCCGCTGGCCAACTGTTTTAAAGACATCGCCGAAAACACGCATATGGTTCTTTTCTGGGGATGCGATCCTGAGACCACTCCCCTGGCCTGGGATGGGCAGCTAGCCAGCCGGGTCTGTTACTGGTGGAGCGAACTGGGCATCAAGTCCGTTTTCATTTGCCCTGACCTGAACTATGGCGCAGCCGTTCACGCCGACAAATGGATACCTGTTTACCCCAATACGGACGCAGCTCTGCACCTGGCTATTTCCTATACCTGGATCATAGAAAATACCTTCGACCGGGAATATGTGGAAACACACACAACCGGATTCGAAAAATATAAACAATACGTGCTGGGGGAAGAAGACGGGATACCCAAAACCCCGGCCTGGGCAGCCCATCTATGCGGAGTGCCTGAATGGACTATAAAAGCCCTGGCCAGGAACTGGGCTTTATTGAACACCAGTATCGCCCATGGCAACGGAGGTTCTTACCTGAGGGGTCCGTACGCACACGAACCCGCCCGCCTGGAAGTTCTAAACCTGGCCATGCAGGCCATCGGCAAACCGGGACGGCACCAGGTCAAGATGATCGAGTGGAACCACAAAGGCAGTACGGGCGATACCAATCCTCTTCCCCGACCGGCAGTAGTACCGGATATAGCCGGAGCGGTGCGGGGAGGCGACCACGGGCCTGTCTCGCAAATGCTGCCTCCCGCTTTTTTTGCTGAAGGTATACTCCAAGGCGGACCGCTCAAGTGGTATTTTTCAGCCTTCCCGTGGGCTCCGGTCAGTGAACAGTATAAACAATTCACCTACCCGGCAGCAGGCTGCCCGGAAATCCATATGGTCTGGTCCGATTCTCCCTGCTGGCTGGGCTGCTGGGGAGAAGGGGTACGTAATATCGAAGCCATACGCAGTCCAAAGATCGAATTCGTCCTTACCCAGCACCCCTGGATGGAGAACGGCTGTCTTTACTCGGATATTATTTTGCCTGCCAATACCAAGTTTGAGGAAGAAGACCTGGGCAGCGACATACAAAACGGTCAGTATTGCCTGATTTTCAAAGAGGACCGGTGTATCGACCCGGTCGGAGAGTCTAAAAGCGATTATGAAGCCGTGGCCGAGGTTGCCAAAAAACTGGGTCTTTATGATCAATTTACGGAGGGCAAAAGCGACCGGCAATGGATCAGGGAAGGTTTCGACGGATCAGGTATAAAACCGCTTATAAGCTGGGAGGATTTTTCGAAAAAGGGCTATTACGTGGTCCCAACAGCCTCAAACTGGGAAAGTGACAGACCGGGTATGCGTGCTTTTGCTGAAGACCCTAAGGGCCATCCGCTGCACACATCCTCAGGCAAGATCGAATTCTATTCTTCTTCCATAGCCGAACACTACCCGCCCGATAACGAGAGGCCGCCTGTACCCCACTGGATACCCTCCGGCGACTCCCAGCAGGAGAGCCGCCAGCATGCACGGGCTGCGCAGTACCCGCTGTTATTGGTCTCCAATCACGGCAGGTGGAGAGTGCATGCCGAACATGACGATATTCCATGGACCAGAGAAATCCCGATGTGCAAAGTACAGGGAGTAGATGGATACCTTTATGAACCGGTCTGGATCAATCCTCTGGACGCCGCCGAAAGGAATATCAGGGAAGGTGATATAGTGCGCATCTTTAACGAGAGGGGAGCTGTGCTGGGAGGAGCGCTCATTACACAAAGGATTATAGCCGGTGCAATATCACAGGACCACGGGGCAAGACACGACCCTCTACCTGACGGTCTGGACAGGGGAGGCTCTAATAATCTGTTGTCGCCGCAGGGACTGATTTCCCGGAATTGCCTGGGGGTGGTTACCAGCGGCTATCTTGTAGAAATCGAAAAAGCCGACATCTCTGCTCTGATGAAACGTTTCCCAGAGGCCTTTAACCGGCCCTATGACCCGGCCTCGGGCCTGGTATTCGAAAACCGGGTGATTGCGTCAACATCTTATGAGATATTACCAGATTGAGTTCATCTGGTATATATTGGTATAGGAGTATTATTACTGGTCCTGTAATTCCTGATCGGTAAACAGGATACAATGCCGGTACTCTAATACGCCCGAAATATATGTTTTTAGCTCTGGCAATTTTTATACCGGCAATCGGCCTGGTCATGGTTCGGCCTAAACCATTGAACGAGGCTACTGCTGCCGCCCTGGGTGCGGCAGTAATGATACTGGCTGCTGTAGTCACTCCTCTGCAAACATGGGAAGTACTGAAAGCAAACAGTAATATCCTGCTGTTCTTTCTGGGGTTGATGGTTATCAGCATTATTGCCGATCAGGCAGGATTCTTCGAATGGTGCGCCTTCAAATCCCTCAAACTGGCAAAAGGCAAAAGTCATGCCCTTTTAGCAGTGGTTTTTGGTCTGGGTTCGGTACTGACAGCTTTCTTCTCGAATGATGCCACCGCCCTGATCCTTACTCCTATTGTCTATGTGATAGTCACCCGTCTTAAACTTAATCCCCTGCCTTTTGTCTTTGCCTGCGCGTTTATAGCCAATGCCGCCTCGATGCTGCTGCCGGTCTCAAATCCTGTCAATCTTCTGGCGGTAGAACGCTTTGACCTCACCCTGGGTGGATATCTGAAACATCTGCTGATACCCAGCACCCTGGTAATTGCTCTCAATTACGGGTTGTTCTTGCTGGTATTCCGAAAAGCTCTTGCCGTCCCTGACTGGGGCAATGGCTTTGAAAGCAACGTCAAAGTAGACAAATACTTCCTGGCAGTCACTGCCGGTCTGGTAATAACTGCCGCCGGCTACATCCTGGTATCGGTCTACGGTCTGCCGTTATCTTATCCGGCTGTCGGCGGGGCTGTCATCCTGCTGGGATGCGCACTGTTCTTTAAACGGTTCAGTTTTAATAAGATCTCTTCAGGTATTTCCTGGAGCATCTTCCTCTTTATCTTCGCTCTGGCTGTAATGGTCAAAGGACTGGAAAACGCGGGTATTACTCAATTCCTGGCTGACAGACTGGTTGAACTGGCTTCCCAGGGACAGCTTCAGGCCCTTTTTTCTGTAACATTGGGAACAGCCCTGGGTTCCAATTTGATTAATAACTGGTCTATGATGATGGTATCCGTATCCAGCTTGGCGACACAGGGAGCCGGATTCGATAAAGTCCTGGTCTACGGCGCTTTGCTGGGGGCCGACCTTGGGCCCAATATCGCCATTTTAGGATCGCTCTCATCCATGCTCTGGTTGTCCTTGCTGAAAAAACGGGGGCTGGATATCCATCCCATGCAGTATATCAAGCTGGGACTTATCGTCACTCCTCCGGCGCTGGTTATCGGGGTATTAAGTCTTTATCTTTGCGCCAGATGGTGGGGCTAAAATAGTCGATAAATCGTGCTAAAATCTGTTATAATTGGCCTATAGTGTAATCAAGTACGAAATATTTACAAGGGGACGCAATGGACAAGAAACTAAAAGTAGGTGTCATCGGCGCCACCGGTATGGTGGGACAGAATTATTTGAGGCTTCTCAAGAATCATCCCTGGTTCGAGGTGGTTTACCTGGCAGCCTCCCCCAATTCAGCCGGGAAACGTTATGCTGAAGCAGTGGAAGGACGCTGGCACATGCGGGAAGATATCCCCGCAGCTTACAGGGATATCGTGGTGGAAGACGCCAGTCTGGTAGACAAGGCCCTGGGCAAATGCTCTTTGATTTTCTCAGCAGTGGAAATGGATAAAAAAGATATCCTCAGAGTTGAGTCCGAGTATGCCGCGAAGGGTTTTGCCGTGGTCTCGAACAACTCCGCGCACAGGGCTACTGAAGATGTTCCCATGATGATTCCGGAAATCAACCCGGAACACCTCAATATCATTCCCGAGCAGCAGAAAAAGCGAGGATGGAACAAGGGCTTCCTGGTGGTCAAACCCAATTGCAGCATCCAGAGCTACATGATTCCCGTCTATGCCCTGATGAAAGCCGGCTATACTATAGATAAAATGATACTGACTACCTTACAGGCGGTGTCCGGGGCCGGTTATCCCGGTCCAGCCTCCATCGACCTGATAGATAGTATTGTTCCTTTTATCTCCGGCGAAGAAGAAAAATCGGAGGTTGAACCCCGAAAAATATTCGGTAAGATCGCAGGTGGCAAGATAGTGCCTGATGAAAACATCAAGATATCCGCACACTGCAACCGCGTTCCCGTAACTGACGGGCATACGGCCTGCGTCAGTCTGCAATTCGCCGGGAAAAAGCCGGAACTGGACGAAATCATACGCATCTGGAAGAATTTCACATCCCTGCCGCAGGAACTGAAACTGCCAACTGCTCCCATTCCGTGCATGATATACAGGGATGAACCCAACCGGCCTCAGCCGCAAAAGGACAGGGACGCCGGCAATGGGCAGGCTATTACGGTCGGCCGTTTGCGCAAATGCAACGTCTTCGACATCCGTTTCGTCGGCCTGCATCACAACACAGTCAGAGGCGCGGCTGGCGGAGCCATCCTGACCGCGGAATTGTTGAAAGCCAAAGGGCTAGTATAACGTTACTTCAATGTCATACTAAGTTGCTTAAAGTCAGATAAAATAGCACATGCAGATAAAGGGGGTGGTACGGGCTTTCGCCCGTACCACCCCCCTTTTATTTCAGATTTTCTATCTCCACCGGTTCCACCCTATCGGCCAATTCGAAACCCAGTATCCTGGCATAGAAATACAGCTCCGCTTCCAGTGACCGCTTGATATTGGCCGCAAGCCGAAAGCCGTGCTGTTCCTTCTCAAAAAGCAGGTAAGCTACCGGGAGGCCTTTGCGGCGCAGTGCGTCGACCATTTTCTCGGATTGATCTGGCAGGACTATTGTATCTTCAGCCCCCTGGAAGAAAATCACCGGGCGGGACAAACGGTCGACAAAATGAATGGGAGAACGTTCAAAATAAAGGTCACGCCGCTCTGGGTAGGGACCGATCATGCTGTCCATATAATGCAACTCGAATTTATGCGAATCAAGCGCCAGGGCTTCCACGTCACTTACACCGTAGTAGCTGGCCCCGACCTTGAAAACATCACGGAATGTGAGGGCGCAAAGCGTGGTATATCCACCGGCGCTGCCCCCGCGAATAGCCAGGCGGCTGCCATCAACCAGTCCTTGCTGTACAAGGTAGCGGGCGCAATTCACACAGTCATCCACATCCACGATACCCCACTGCCCGTTCAGTCTTTGTCTGTATGCCCTGCCGTATCCGCTGCTCCCCCCGTAATTCACATTAGCCACGGCAAAGCCGCGGCTGGTCCAAAACTGGATGGTCAGATTAAGTACGCTGGAAGCGGAACCGGTAGGTCCTCCGTGACTTAAAACCAGCAACGGCGGCAATTCCCCGGGCAGCCCGTTAAAATCCCGGTTGGCGGGAGGGTAGTAAAAGGCATGGGCGGTTAAATCTTTTTCCGTGGGAAACTCAATTTCCCGGGGAAGAGAAATGAAACCGGTACCGATATTGATGGAGTTTGACTGTTTGATTACCGTTTCTCTGCCGGTTTTAAGTTCTATTTCTACCACGGCGCTGGTTTTCAGGGGTGATCCAGCCAGAATAATGACCTTGCCCGCCGAGACACGTAGATTATCAATCCAGGTAAAAGGGGACTCGATTACTTTCATTTGTATTCAGGTCAAGGCTGCCCAGGATGGACTTTCCGTTTTGAATAAAAGAACAGGTAATACTGCCGGCGGAACTAAAGCCGTATCGTGACACAGCGAATACCCATTGAGGTACAGCGAATTCAGCCTGCATTTCATAAACAGATTCTGTCTTGCCCTCTTTCCATCGGTATAGATTCCACCAGCCTGTCCTGTCTGAGACGAAATAAAGGGTACCGTCCGGAGAAAATTCCGGCTGGCAGATAGACTCATCTTTGCCTCCAGCTATTTTACGCGGGTTAATCACCCTTCCATCCGGGCTGATTTCACCCAACCATAATTCGGAGGAGTCCCAGGGCATATGAGGATGGTTCCAGGTCAGCCAGACCAGGCGGCTACCCTCAGGGTTAATCCTGGGAGCAGCATAGAAATCATTGCCTGAGACCAGGTGCGTGACCTCGCCATTGCCTGAAACATTTATTCTGACCAAGCTGTTTTTGACCTCTTTCCCTGTGTGTTCCTCACAAACACAAACAAGGCTCCGGCGGCTGGAATCCAATACAGAATCGGCATAACGGCTGTTACCGGCCGGCGTCAGGGGTACAGGTATGCATCCGGGTCTCTGCCGGTACAAACGCTGGTCAGAGTTGTTGGAAAAATAGATGGTGCCCTCAAAAACCGAAAATGCCCCTCCGCCGTATTCATGAACGCGGGTCCTGACATCATGAGGCAGGGGTGTGATATCTTTTATTTCTCCATTTTGTTGCCGGCGTACTATAACTGAACGGCCTTCTTCAGCCGGCCGGGATTCAACCCAGTAAATATACTCGCCGTCCGTTTCTATCTGCCCCAGACCGATAGACCGGGATAAGATCATATCCGGGGTAACAGGGGATTTCCAGGAACCATATCCGGCAGTTACCGGCATTACAGCCATTCCATGATTTTGTACATATTCTCGTAGGCCTGGCCGAAATTGGAATTGTCACTGGCAAAGCGGTACTTTAAAGCAGTCATATTTTTGACAAAAGCCTGTTTATCCTTGTTATTAACGATATCGGCCCATTTGGCTGCCTGCATCTGGAACAGTTCCTCAACATCCTTAACATACGGTAAACGCATTTGCAGCGAGGCATACAGTTCAGGGTCTTCGGAAACCACGCTTTCCACCAGTGTCGTCAGTACCCTGTAGGTGCTTCCGCCAACGGCTTTCAATTGAGGCAGATGACCAATTTCTATCAGTGTATCAGCGGCTACAATAGAAATAAAATGAGAAAGACCAAGCACCACGGACATCATCTTGTCATGTTGAACAGGCGGCATTAATGTAACCCTGGCTCCATGCTTCTGCAAATATATCATTACTTTTCGCGCCAGGATATCTTCTGTCTCAGTAGTGGGAGTCAGGACAAAATTCTGATTGGCCAGGTCCCTGGCCCCTGGTCCGAAAAGGGGATGGGTCCCCAATATGGTGGCATTTTGACAATACTCATGCATCAGATCTATGGGGTATTTTTTAATGGAGGTCACATCCATAATTATCTGGCCCGGCCGTATATGAGGGCTGATTTCTTTAACCACTTCCTCAAAACTATCGATATTCACCGACAGAATGACAACATCAGCCGTCTGAATGACAAGACTGTTGGAGGCAGCTTCGACACTTATTTGCTCCTGAAGCGCATCCAGAGCAGCTTTATCCCTATCGCTGACAATGATTTCAAAATCTTCCTTTAAAAGCAGGCGGGCAATCCAGGCGCCCATTTTACCCGCCCCTCCGATTATGCCTATCTTCAACAAACTCCCCCTGGAAATAGTCTTGTGTTAAGGTATTATTTTAATAATCCCACTACTTGCCTGTTTTCCTGGTCATCCTTTAATTATTGCGCGGATATGAGCCCAGTATTTTTACGAATATGGCCGAGGCTTCCAGCCCGGCCAGAGCCTCTTTCACACTCCGGTCCTCGTGGTGCCCATCGATATCCACATAGAAATTATACTCCCAGGCTTTCTGTCGGGTAGGCCTGGACTCTATCCTGGTCAGGTTGATCTTTTTCCCTGCCAGTTCTTTCAATGCATCGTAAAGCGCTCCCGGTTTGTGCTTAAGGGAAAAGACAAGGGATGTCCTGTCATCGCCTGAAGGTGATGCATCCTGTTTTGAGAGCATGAAAAAGCGAGTGAAATTGTGGA
>CAYLVC010000048.1:0-4688 GCA_964387005.1 uncultured Dehalococcoidales bacterium
GATGGTAGTACAGGAAAATCCCCAGATGGTTGAGATGAAAAACCCGGAAGCAGCCGCAGCCGGCCGGACTTTTTAAAAATGTAGAGCAGAAACAGGTCAGGAGTGAAATCATGAAAAGCATTATTAACAAAATCAGCGGAAAGGCAACCCTTGGTAAGGTAAATAACACACGGGATAGCGGTATGTCCGGAGTTGGCCGCATCATAGTCCTGCTGGCAATCAGCGTCGCCCTGATAATGACAGGTTTCGGGATTATCATGCCGGTGTTTGCCCGCCGCCTGGAAAACTTCGGATCAGGAGTGGCGGAGCTGGGATGGATTACCATGGGATTTGCTCTGGCCCAGTTTGTTTTATCCCCAGTACTGGGCTCGCTGGGGGACCGCATTGGCCGCCGTCCCATTATCTTGCTGGCATTGGGAGGATATGCTGCTGTTAATATCGGATTTCTTTTCGCTCCTGACACCCTTTCTTTAATGGTACTGCGTTGCCTGGAAGGTGGGTTGACTGCCGGACTGCTGCCTGCGGCACAGGCCACTGTCGGCGATATCGTACCGGCTGAGCGGCGGGCACAGGGAGTCAGTATCGTCATGGCCGGCTATGGTTTTGGGTTTATTCTGGGACCCTTCATGGGAGGCCTGCTCTATGATATGTGGGGGTTTGCCGCGCCTTTCATCGCTTCCTCCTGCATGGGGCTGACCGCCCTGGTATTTGCCTGGATTATGGTGCCGGAAACTCATTTCAGTGTCAGGCAGAACAAGATCAAGGTCATTCGATCAGGACGTAAAGCCTTTTCAATCGGATATCTACCTAAACCTCTGATGACTTTTATCATCTTAATGCTGGTTAGTTTTACTCTTACGTTTACTTTTGCCTTCATCTCACCGGTAATGGTTTTTTACGTATATAATGATTTGAACTTTTCCGCCACTCAGTTCGGTCTGCTGGTAGGCGTATATGGCCTGGCCGCAGTCCTGGGACAATTATTCCTGGGAAGCCTCAGTGATAAATGCGGCCGGAAGCCGGTTATTATTCTGGGAATGGTAATTTCCTCCGTGTTTTATGTTGGAATGGTGTTCTTTAGCCGGTTTGCTACCTGCTTTGCTGTATGTGCTGTTGGAGGGATCGGCAGCGCCCTGGCTACAGCCGCTACCAGTGCCAGTATACTGGATATCAGTGCTGAGGACCACCGTTCCCGTGTACAGGGTATTAGAGGATCCTTTATGGCGCTGGGAGAAGCTGTCGGACCTCTGCTGGCAGTTTTCATCAGCAGCCGGGCTGCCCCGCATTCTATGTTTATGATCAGTGCCATCATCGGCATCGCTGTGGCAATTCTTGCGGGGCTGATTTTGAGAGGCAAAAGGCGATCGGACAGTATTATTGAAACCAGTCAGTCATCCGGTCTTGTACCTGGGGCTATAAAATCAGCTCATGAGCTACTGGTCACAGCCAAGCCGGAGGCTAATTTAGCAAATAACAAAATCTGAACACAGATATTCGGCTTCGGCCGCCATTTGTCTAATTCCATTCCGGCAACACCCGGGTTCTGTACTGACTGCTGCAAGGTTAAAACAGGCTGTGGCAACGGTACAGTCCAGACAGGCAAACGGATTACTTTTTCCCCTTGAGGCAAAGACGAAAGCCGGAGCATTGCGGAGGAAAATATCTTGCCCTGTTTTACAGGTGGTTTCGTTTACTTCCCCGACAGTCAGCGTCATTAACTTATCTCTTTGAAATATTTAGTATATATTATACGATGTACTTATAGGTGATTCAATACTTTCAAAAAACATTACGTTTACATTTCTTTAGCCAGTATTTAAAATAAATACAAACCAAAAAATAAACCCAAAATGCTTTTTCGGAGCGGCTTTAAAGGTGAACAACAGTTGTGGAATAGACCTGGACAGCTTCGATATATTCAGTTCGCTGGATACTTCTAACAAAAATAAACTGAAATCATTATTACATCCTCGCTCATTCCACAAAAATGAAGTTATTTTTTTAAAAGGTGATCCGGGGATTGGACTGTATGTTATCCACCGTGGTCGGGTAAAAATCTGCGTTTTTGACCTCCAGGGTGATGAACTGATTTTCACTTTCCTGGCCAGAGGAGATTTGTTGGGTGACCTGGCGATACTGGATGGCAAGCCCCGCTCGGCTGCTGCCATCGCCATAGAAGAGACGGAAACGCTGTTTCTGGACCGGCAGGAATTTCTTGAATTCCTGGGCTCTTCTACTCAGGCTTGCCTGGGGATCATCATTATGCTCTGCCAGCGTTTACGCAGGTTAAGCGGCCAGCTTGAGGAGATTTCTTTTCTGGATGTCGCGGGGAGGATCGCCCGCAACCTGGTGTCAATGTCCCGGAAAGAAGCTTCAGATACAGGTGAAAAAGCGGTTTGTTCAATTACCCAGGAAGAGCTGGCCAAAATAGTAGGGGCTTCCAGGGAGATGGTAAACAAAGTACTGAATTCCTTTGTAGATATGCAACTGATTTCTATATCCAGGCAAAAACTGAGCATCCTGGACCAGTATCAATTGAACCGCATAGCTACCTATGATGGAGACAATTAACATGCCATTGCCTCCGGATAAGTGCGATGCCGTCAATATCGCCGGTGAACGCAAGATAATAACAGTCCTGTTTACCGATGTGGTCAATTATTCTTCCCTAACCGAAAAGCTGGACATAGAAGTACTCCGCGAGATAATGGACCGCCATTTCAAAATGCTGATCGAATCGGTGAAAAAATATGAGGGGACGGTAGACCAATTACTGGGCGACGGTATGGTAGCTTTTTTTGGAGCGCCCCGGGCTTATGAGGACCATGCCCAAAGAGCCTGTTACGCTGCCCTCGATATGCAGAAAACAGCCAAAATTTTTGCGGAAAAATTGCTTTCGGATTACGGTATTGATTTCAGTATCCGTATTGGTATCAATTCGGGGACGGTAGTAGTTGGCCCGGTAGGAAATGATCAACATACGGAATACATAGCCACAGGAAATACAGTAAACCTGGCTTCCAGGATGGAAGAGGCATCCCGTCCGGGAGGAATCCTTGTAACCGGTGTTGTATACGGTTTGACCGGGGATTTCTTTGATTATGAATCTGTGGGAGAGATAGGGATCAAAGGGAAGGATAAACCGGTGGCCGCGTACCGTTTATTGCGTTGTGGAAAAACTGAAAGCCGGTTTGATGTAGCTTTGTCCAGAGGTTTGACCCGGTTCGTCGGACGAGAAGTCGAAATCTGGCAGCTTCACCAGGCATTTAACGCAACGAAGGACGGGGCAAATCAAACGATTGGTATAAAAGGTGAACCGGGAATCGGGAAGACCCGGCTGTTTAAAGAATTCCAGTTAAGTATCAAGCAAGATGAAGCGATTTTCCTGGAAGGACATTGCCTTCACTACGGCCGTTTGATACCCTACCGGCCAATCGTCGATATCCTTAAAACATATTTTGGGATCAAAGAAGAGGAAGCGGAACATGAGGCCAAAACGCGGATGCAAAAAAGACTGGAGCAGATGGATAGTTCACTTGTCAGCTGTCTTCCTTTTTTATACGAGATATTTTCTTATAAGGTCGACGATGAGCATTTTTCCGGGATGGAAAACCAGTACAGGAGAAACCGCTTGTTCGAGGTCATAACAGAGCTGATCATCCGGGAATCAGCCAGGCAACCGGTTGTGATTGCCCTGGAGGATTTGCACTGGATTGACCAGGCGTCGGAAGACTTTCTGTCCTGCCTGATAAAAAAGATTTCCGGGCAGCGGATACTGGTCCTGCTCTTATACCGTCCGGAATATACGCCAACATGGTTGGCCCGTGATGACTACCATGAAATGCACCTTGGCCAGTTGTCCGTCTCCGAGACCGGTGAATTATTGGGAGCCCTGCTGCCTGAAGGCAGATCGGGAGCGGAACTGAAGGACCTGATATTAAGCAAAACCGCCGGAAATCCCCTTTTCGTGGAAGAATTTGTTCACTCCCTGTTTGAAAACGACTCACTCAGGAAAACAAACGAGTTGTATACACTGGATGCCCGGACTGCGACGATAAGGTTGCCGGATACGATACAGGGTATTGTCGCAGCCAGAGTAGACCGGCTGCCGGAACACTTGAAAAATACACTCCAGGTCGCTTCGGTGATGGGTAGAAACTTCAATTTACCGGTGCTCCAGGATTTGATGCAAATGCCCGGAGAACTGAAAGACCAGTTGGAAGCTTTACAGCACCTCGAGTTTATTCTTCAGAAAAAAGGATCTACGGGGATAGAATGTGGATTTAAACATGCCCTGATACACGAAGTGGTCTACAATAGCCTGCTGCAAAAAAAACGACAGGAATTGCATAACAGGATCGGCAAATCCATCGAAAAACTTTATTCGGGAAGCCTGGATGACCTTGTAGATGTCCTGGCCTATCATTTCCAGCAAAGCGGGGATACAGACAGGGCCATCTCTTATCTAAGAAAATCCGGGCAGAAAGCACTCGACCGGTTTGCCGTTGAGCAATCTCATCAGTATTACAGCCATGCTTACTCCATCCTGTCTGACAAAGCTGATAAAACTCCGGAAGACCGTACCATCCTGCTGGATATCGTACTTTCCTGGGCTGAGGTCTATTATTACCGTGGATACTTCAGAGAACTTCTGGAATTATTAAACAAGCATAAAAGCCTGGCAGAGG
>CAYLVC010000048.1:4698-12896 GCA_964387005.1 uncultured Dehalococcoidales bacterium
GAGGAACTGGGGGACAGACCGCGGCAGGCGATGTTGTTGGGGTGGCTGGGAAACATTCTTTTTATCAGTGTGCGGAACAAAGAGTCTTACCAGCATCTACAGCAGGCGTTAAGACTGGCTGAAGAGAGCGGCGACCATAAAGCCATTGCCTATATCTGTGCCTGGCTGGTCTGGACCTGTATTACCGCGGGTCTGATCGATCAGGGCATGAATTACGGTGAAAAGGCGCTAAAAACAGCCAGGCAGATAAAGGAAACATACCCGTATATCAAAGCTATGGGTGGAATAGGTGTTCTCCTGAATCTGGTCGGACAAATTCAAAGAGCCACGGAGTGCAGTGAAGAGCTGAAGCAATTCGGCCAATCTCGAGGTAATATCCGCGGCGTCGCGCTGGGGTATTATGTCTCAGGAATGTGTTATATCAGTACCGGTGATATGATGAAGGCGCTTAAAGAATACAATACGGGTCTGGAGTTGAATGTAGACCCCATATATTACGGAATGCTGAAGTCAGGTCAGAGTACCAGTCTTTTCCAGGCCGGAAAATATAAAGAAGCGGAAAATGTCCTTCTGGAGATAGTAGAGTCCTGCCGGAGATTCGGTGGTGAGATCATAGGCCAGCCCAGTTTGGGTTTTCTGGGAATGGTACTTATTATCAAAGGGCAAATGAGAAAAGGGTTCGGCCTGGTGGATGATTTCGACCGCGTCTCGAGGGAAGAATATTTGAATTACCTTGCGATGTGGAGTCAGTATGGACAGGGATCTCTGTATGCGGCCTTATCTTCGGCGAACGGAATCAATATCGGGATACTGCTGAGAAACGCGGTGACAATCTTCCAGCGTGTACCGTTCGCCGCGCAAAAAGCTATCCTCCATTTTAAGAAGTGTGCTGAAATTTGCCAAAAAAGCGGATACACCATTTTTCTGGGAACAACTTACCTGGAACTGGGACGCCTGTATAAAAACCAGGGAAAAAATGAACTGGCCTGGGAGCATATTTCCGCGGCAGCTATTATCTTCCGGGAAATTAATGCCGGGTCCAACCTGGAACAGGCGGAAAGACTGCTGGAGATACTGGACAGAGGAAGGAGGAAGGTTACACCTTCCTCCTGATTTTCTCAGCCGAAGGCCATTGCTATCTGGCGGCGGCCATGCTGGGTAAAACCCCCAGCTGTTTCATTGAACTCAGATTATCATAATACATCCATATCTCCGTGATTTTATCTCCCCTGTATTTCACTATCTCGACGATTTCCATCTTCACCTTTTTTCCTGTCGCCGGAACGCCCATGAAACTGGCCTGGTGGGTCCCCTCCAGGGTAAACTGGATAGCCGCCATGTCCCCTTCTATGATAATATTTTTTAAAGAAATTTCCGGTTTCAATGCGGTCTCAAGATTGATCTGGAATTGTTTTGCTTGTTCAAAACCGACATCACCCATCTGAATTGAGTGGTAGACAAGATCCGGCGAGCAGTATTTGTCTATTGCGGCAGCGGTTTTAACCGGATCGGAAACAGGGCGTACGAAAAACCCCTCGAGTATACCACGTATTTTCTCCTTGTTTACTTGTTCAGACATCTTTAAATCCTCCCGCTTTATTTTTTTGTATTCCGAATGTGAGATGCATCAGCTACTAACATTTGGGTTCCGCATTAAATTTTGCATAGATATTTTTTCTACATAAAGAAAGTTTTATGCGTTCGACTCATTGACATAACCATTATCGCGAAACCATTTAACCGCCTTTTCAACCGTTTTTCTTAAGGGTGTCTGCGGCATACCCAGTACTTTAACAGCTTTGGAACAGTCGCAATAGGCGTTTTTCCCAATGCCTTTGGCCATTGCCATCTGCATAAAGGGCGGTTTGTGATTAACAGCCGAGATTACCCTGGCCAGATAAGCCATGGAAATAACCATGGAGCGGGAAAATTTGCGTTGAGGCCCTTTCACACCGCCAACATCAGCTACCAGGTCACAGAATTTCTTGAACGTCATATTCTCGTTTCCCAGGATATACCTCTCGCCGGTTTTTCCTTTTTGAGCAGCCAGAATGTGCCCCCGGGCGACGTCTTCCACATCGACAAAATTCATACCTGTATCTACATATCCCGGCATTTTGCGGTTGAGGATATTCAGGATTATTTCACCGGATGGCGTTGGTTTGATGTCCCTGACTCCGATGACCACGGCGGGATTGACAATCACCACGGGAAGTCCTATTTCGAAAAACTTGATGACTTCCAGTTCTGCCAGGTGCTTGGTGGTAAAATAAGGACTCCAGTTCCACATATTAAACCTGGTCTCTTCATTGGCCAGTCTGCCGTCTTCCGCGTAACCTAAGGCGGCGATACTGCTGGTGTAGACCACTTTTTCTATCCCTTGTTCCAGAGCGGCACTCAAAACATTTTTGGTACCTTCAACATTGATTTCGTAAAATACCCTCTCGTCTGGCGCCCAGGATGTGTAAAGAGCGGCGGCCTGATAGAAAACACGGCAGCCTTTCAGGGCGGCTTTAACTGAATCCTTGTCCCGGATATCACCGTAAACCTTTTCTAATGCCAGACCATCGATGTTTTTGGTATTGCTTTCTTTGCGTACCAGGACTTTGACTTCAATACCATCCTTGAGTAATTCTCTGACGACACTGGAACCGACCAAACCAGTTGCTCCGGAAACTAAGGCTTTCATCATATTACCTCCCTGTATTGTTTAAGTGCTGTATACTCGTCTTTTTTCACTTTATTACTGGTGTCCCGGTAATGATAAAAGACAATCACAGTGAATGTCTGTGAAACATTTCACAGACATTAGAGTTTTTCAGTCTTATGATTGTTTAATGATTTTGAAAAAATAAAAAAAGGAGGGAGATATGTCTGATAAAATTACCAGGGAACTTATTTCCAGGGCGTTTGAAGAATACAATGCCATAAATGGAGACTCCACTAAGGCCAAAGCCTGGGTTGACCTGCACTATTCACCTGGCTCCTTAACCCACGCGCCTGCTTCAGGTGACATGGATTTTGAACAAATCAAACAATACCATGCCTCACAGGTCGGTGCGCTTGATCCCCACTACACATTAAAAACCGTGATTGCGGAAGGGGACATGGTCGCCGTGCAATTCATACTAAATCTGACTCATCAAGGCACTTATATGCGAATTCCGCCGGCGGGTAAGAAATTCAAATGCGAGGGAGCCATGGTGATAAAGAACAAAGGCAGTAAGATGCAGGAGGTCTGGTTTTACATGGACATGCTCAACTTCATGAGGCAACTGGGCGCAATTTCCAACCCAGCCGTAACGATAAAATAGTAAAGAGAGATTGATTTTTCCGTAGTCTGGCAAATAAAAATAAATTTGAGGAGGAAAATACTATGACAACAGAAGAGAATAAAACACTGGCAAGGCAATTCTTTGATGCTATGAATACTGGGGACCAAACCGTATGGGACAGGCTCTGTATTCCTCAATATGTGCTGCATTCGAATGCGCAGGACTGGACGCTGGAGCAATTAAAACAGTACATGAAAGCTTTACCGGTCGCTTTCCCGGACCATGCCTTCAGTGTCAAAGATATCTTTGCTGAAGGAGATAAGGTTGCAGTGAGGTACATTTGGCAGGGTACTCACAACGGACCGTATCGAGGCATTGCCCCGACCGGCAAGAAGGTTTCACTTGTGTTTCTTCAGATACATCGAATCTCCAATGGCAAATGCGCCGAAACGTGGGAAGTCACTGACCTGTCGCAATTTTATGCCCAACTCGGGATAATTGCCAGTCCTACTGCTGCAGCAAAGAAATAGCTGATAGGAGGGCTGAGCATCTGTTCAGCCCTCCCCTATATACTTAAGAAGATCTTCGGCCTGTTTCAAACTGCCTCTGGCTTCGTACTCCCGACACAATTTTACTGCCATGGTAAGGTTTTCCCTGGCCAGCGCTACTTTCCCTTTCTTCTTATAAAAGCCGCCCAGTTCCAGATAGACCATTCCTAAATAGGAACCAAACCCACATTCTCGACTCATATCAGCGCATTTGCTAAAATGAGAGACAGCTTTGCGGGTGGCAAAGGGAGAGAGCATTAAGATAGAGCCGAGGTTCTTTATCAGCAGAGAAACCCTGATTGGAGAAGATGGGACGGCTATCTGAGAATATAACATGCCAAAGAGATACTGGGTTAAACTATAACAAAATCTCTCACCGTTTTTCAGGAAATTACAGTCAGCCTCATATAATATTCGGAACCCTTTTCCTATATTACCCTGAGAAATCAGGGCCACACCCAGCATGGCTGAAGCCATCCATTCAAATCTTTCTGTTCCGAACCGCTGGCCGTTGGTTACTACTTGTTTAAGGTAGGCCTCACCCTCCTGAAAACGACCGGAGGTGACACAAATAGTGCCAAACATGTATCTGAGCATCTCATAATAGAAGGGATCCACTTTTAGGCTGAGTCCTTGCTGACAATCTTTCAAGGCTTCCTCTGTCTCTCCGGTGTTCCAATGATAAAAAGCTGCCATGTTATAACCCAGTGCCAGGCTGCGCAGATTGCCGTGAACTGTCCCAAATTCAATTAGCTTTTGGCTGCATTCCAGGGCTGCCCGGTTCTTACCAATCACACTCAGAAGAAATCCCTTTCCCCCTAACGCTTTGATATATGGGTAATTATCTCCCTCAATCAACCGGGAGACCGTTATGGCTTTCTCAGTATAGGTCATTCCTTCATCGATAAGACCGTGAAAACAACATGTCCAGGAGAGCCAGGTACAAACGTAAGCTGTTGCTTTCGGGTCGCCGCTTTCTTCCGCCAGCTTCAGAGCCTGGAGCAAGCATTGATAGGATTCTCTGGCGCGGGCGCATGCAAAAAGAGACATTCCCATCCATCCCATCAACATGGCCTGCCGGGACCTGTCTCTTGATGATTCGGCCAGGTCCTTATGAATCGATAATAGCTTGTATAAGTCACCGAAATATCCCCGGTAGTAGAAGACCTCCGCCCATTCCAACAAAATATCCAGAAGTTCTGATTGGTCTTCCGGCGTTTTACTGTTCTTACCGGAAATAATTCCGAAGGCCTTTTGATAATACTGATGGGATGCTTCAATAGCATACTGGCTCATAGCCTTTCGCCCGGACTTACGCAGGTACTCAATTGCTTTATCCGGTAAGGTACTTTGCTCAAAATGATAGGCCAGTACCTCTGTAAATTCATCCACCCTTGGCGAGTACAATTTTTCGATAGCCAGCCCGATGCTTCCATGCAATTCCTTACGTTTTTTCTGAAGTAAGCTTTCATAGGCTACTTCTTGAATCAAGGCATGTTTGAAAACACAATCCGTTTCCGATAGACAGAGGGTAAATTCCAACTTCTGCAGGGTCTCGAGATGGGACTTCATTTCTTGAGGCATCCGGGCTACTTCCTGTAAGACGGAAAAACTAAATTCCCTGCCGATCACGGAAGCTACCTGTAAGGTATTCTTGAGATCGGATGATAACCGGTCGATTCGGGCTGCAATTAGGCCCTGGACAGTGTCCGGCAGCTTTATGGTGGACTCGAGAGCATTTAGAGTATAATATTGGCCATCTTTCCGGATCGCCCCTTTCTCCAATAAGGAATGGACGAATTCCTCTACAAAAAGAGGGTTGCCTCCCGCCCTGGTCAGCACCAGTTCCCTTAACTCGGGAGCAGGCTCACCATCCGGCAAAAGCGACTGCAAGAGTTCATAGCTGGTAGTATTCGAGAGCTGGCTTAAATGGACTTCCCGGAAATTCGTTTGCCTGCTCCAGGCAGATTGGAATTCAGGACGGTATAGCAGGAGCAGCAAAATGCGGCTATGAGAGAGCCGATCTATCAGGTAGGCCAGGAATTCTTTTGAGGCCTGGTCAATCCAGTGCAGGTCTTCAAAGGCAATTACTAATGTCCTTCGAGAAGCTTCTTTTACCAGCAGACTAGTAAGACCTTCAAAGAGTTTGCCTCTTTTATATTGATTCTCCATCCTCAAATAGCATTCATCCTCTATAATGAATGAAAGCATTTCATATAAGAATGGAACATAGCAGAGTAAAGATTCATCCAGTTGCCTTAACTTGTTCGTCATCCGGTCTCGGGCATTTGACTCGGTGTCCTCTTCCTGGATACCAAAATAGGCTTTGATGATATCGATTACCGGCCTGAACGACATCGAACTCCCATAATGTAAACAACGCCCCTCCAGATACGAGAAATCTTCGGACTTGAGACTTCCTCTAAATTCTCTGAGTAGCCGGGACTTGCCTATCCCGGGCTCTCCCTTAATTCATATTATCTGGCTAATTCCGTCATGGATATTTAGATAGCTTTGTGTCAGGAATTCGATTTCCTGTTCTCTTCCTACGAAACGGGTCAGGCCTTTAGCCACGGCAGCATCAAAACGTCTTTCGGTTTTTATGGCCCGCAGGAGACGATAGGCGGCTACAGGTTTTTCTTTGCCCTTGATGCCTATTTCGCCAACAGGTTCAAACTGGAAAAAGTCTCTGGCGAGTGAGTAGGAATTCTCGGTTACCAGTATTCCTCCCGGCCTGGAAGCTGTCTCCATTCTTGAGGCCAGATTAACTGTATCTCCTGTAGCGATGTATTCGGAATGCTGATTATTACCCAGCGGGCCTATCAGGACAGTACCGGAATTAATGCCTATGCGAATAGAGAAGTCGATTCCGTATTCCTGACCCAGTTGTAGAGCGAAATTGCGGGTAGCTTCTTGCATGGCCAGAGCAGTATAGCATGCCCTCTGAGCATGGTCTTCATGAGCTAAAGGGGCGCCAAAAAAGGCTACCATGCCATCGCCTAAAAGCTGGTCTACAGTGCCTTCGTATTTGTCGACTAACTTGATCAGTATTTTGAAGTGGCTGCTCAATATTTCTCTTATCACTTCAATGTCCAGTTTTTCCGTGAGAGAGGTGTAGTTGACCACATCCGTGAAGAGCACGGATATGACTTTACGTTCTCCTTCAGTATAGGACGGGTTGGAGAATGTGCCCGATCCAGATTGGTCGGAAGGAATCGACATGTTAAACCCTCGTCGCAGATTATACTTTTCTCTGGTCCTTGAAGATAAAGTTGATCTTGCCGGCAAGAATTCGTTAAAGACGTGGTTTAAAGAGAAGATAGCACTATTTTTTTATTTTTGTGATTTAGCATCAAGTTGTTGCATTAGAGACAGCCTATCAAATACTCCCCAGCTTTCAACCAGCCTGCCTCCAGCTATTTTGTAGATGCTGATACCATTCAAGGATATTTTCTTGCCGGTCGGCGGGGCTCCCATGTAAGAACCTTGATTCGTGCCTGTCATGGTATATCTAACTACTACCTTATCTCCTTCGGCAAACATATCATCAATCTCAAATTTCAAATCGGGGAAGGCTGCAAGCATGGCAAGGTTTATTTGTTTTGCCTTTGCAAGGTTCATATCGCCCGTGACGCTATGGGTTTTATATTCAGGATCATGAGCATCAAGGTATTGTTTTAAACCGGCTTCTGTACTCCCATCTATCGTAAAATACTTACGCACAAATTCCTTGTTTTCAGAACTGGACATAGACAATTTCCTCCTTATAATATTTATTAATGATGATAACCGAATAATATACCTTGTGAATTATATTTTTCAATAGGTCAATGTATCCCGGTTATAAAATGGCATTTTGGACAATACGAAGGGTAGCCTATATTAAGCGGACAGCCTGAAGCTAATTTCGAATGTTATGGTACTACCTATTGATACCCCGGCTCCACCAAATGGGACTGTACCTAGAACCAATCCTCTTTGGAAGCTTCAGTTTGATTCGGTTGAAATCTTTTCAATGACTTTTCCTTGGAATTGCTAGATATTTGTCGGCGACGGGGATCATCATCAGGATATGTTTCTCCAGTTGTCCAATCGAACATAAAACCGAAATTCGTTCCTAAGCGTTTGCCCATTTCTATGATAAAACCCCATTTTGATTCCCAATAATCAGAATGAAGATAAGCGTCATTTACAGACGTGCATACTTTATCGCGATATGAACTCTTTGCTATAATATCCATCAAATATACTCCCATGGATTTGTTGCCTAGAAAATCCACTGGTTCAAGCTTACCTCTATAATTAAATGCTGGCGTTCATCTTGATATATAGTGGCTATAGTGATACTATTTAACTGTGGACAAGATAAAGGCGC
>CAYLVC010000049.1:0-12768 GCA_964387005.1 uncultured Dehalococcoidales bacterium
CCAAACATATCGCGGGCTGTTTTTCCCAGGAAGTCCCCCGGGGTAAACCCGGATTTTGCTACCCATGGGCCATAGACACCCGTATGACGCATTTCCCTGTTCAGGGTGAAAATAATTTCCTCCATGGAATTGACCATGATGCGGAAACGCCCTTCACTCTCCCCAAGCTGATCTTTTTGATGGATGATATGAAGCCCAAAGGCGATGTCACCGGCCATCTCTTCCAGTAATGACTGTTCCTCGCTTTCAAGCAGGTCCCGTTCTTCAGTCGATACAATAAGATATCCGTACAGGCTCTCTTTATAGCGAATACTCAGACATTGATCGTAATTATGTGGGTACGCCCGGGCAATGATACAATCCGAACAGGCACTGCCGGCAGTATCAAGGCTAAACACAGCGGATTTCACGCCGGCTTCCCGGCAGCATCCGGGAAGATCGCCCTTCATAACCTGTTCTTTCAGCTTTTCTGAACAATCGCCCAGACCATCTTCTGCAAAATCCCACGGAGTGCCGTTGCTGTCTGTCAGTATAATTACGGCACAACTAAAGCCCCTTGTTTCCGTCAGCGAGCGGCAGGACTTCCTTATCAGGTTGCCGGGGTTATTCTCACGCACAATCAACTGGTTGATGCTGCGAATTGCATTAAGCACACGGTTGAGGTGAGTGAGTTTGTCCTCAGCTACTTTGCGTTCATTGATGTTTTTATCAAGCACTAAAGAAGCGGGTTTCCCTTGCCATTCGATTGCCACAACGTGTCTCTCCAGCCACTGGACCTCACCATACTTGTTGATAATACGGAAAGTATAAGAGTCCGGTACCTGTCCTCCCATGGATCTTTCTAACAGATAGTTCCGCACTATATCCCGATCTTCAGGATATACCAGATCAAACCCGTTTATCGCCTTAAGTTCGTCCGCCGGATAACCGGTGACTTTTTCAGAGTATGAATTGCTAAAGGTTATTTTTCCATCCTGTATAATCGATATAGCCACCGGCATTTTTTCAACAAGCCGGTGGTACTTTTGCTCAGATTCTTTCAATGCCAGCTCAGCCTGCCGCATCCCGGCATTGGCTTCAGCCAGTTCTTTGATATTTTTCTCCAGTTTGTTCACCAGACGCTCGTTGTAGAGTTTCAATACCTCCTCTTCATCTTCTCCGGATGATTGTGGCCGGTCATTTTTGCCTTTTGCCAGACGTTCGGCAATCGAACTGATTTGTTTAAGAAACACATCCGCTTCGGCAGGTTTCCTGATAAACAGGTCGGCGCCGATCTTCAAGGCCAGTGATTCATCCTGATCGTCGGTATAAGTAGCCGTGTAGAAAACAAAAGGAATGTCCTTTAACCTTTCGTCCTGTTTGCACTGCCGGCAAAACTGGAAACCGTCCATCACGGGCATCATTATATCACTGATTATCAGATTGAAAGACCGCGAGCGAAGAGCGTCCAGTGCCTCTGCACCGTTGGCTGAATATTCCACATCATAGCCCTTTTTTTTCAGCCAGGTCGTCAATAACCTGCCGTCATCCCTGTTGTCATCCACAACCAGAATTCTCATGGTTCCCACCCCACTCATTCTACTGAACAAATGTCCCCGAAAATCAAGGTACTATACGATTGTTCCCTGCATATCCATAGTATCACATATTTGCGGTTGGATAATTGCATCCATTGTGTACCGGCAGCCCGCAGGGATTCAACCCTGATTTATCAGGCATTAATGTATAAAGTCTGAAATCAGCCCCGACCTCCACTATGGCAATCCCGGTTTTCTCCTGGATCACAAAATAACGGAAATACCTTACAAAATGATAATAACATTAACGGAACATTAATAGATGATACCCAATAATTCGTCCAGTCTTCAACTATAATATAATCAGCAGACCAGAATCACAGGAGGAGCGAAATGGAAGAAGGGACTACCTGTTTAAGCGGGGGAGATTTCATCAAGGACTGGGACCAGTGGAAAAAGACCGTTAGTGAGGCCATCAAAACAGCCCGCAAGGTCGGCATGCCTGACAAGCTGATAGAACTGGCATCAGTAAAAGTTGGGGATTTTCTGGCAAAACGCCTGTGTGCTGAATCCAAAGAAGAGGCATTGCTGAAAGAACTTTGGGATGCTGCTAATCCGGATGAACGAAAAACCCTGGGCAGACTGCTGTTCAAGATCATGGACAAAGGATAGGTACCCAAGAAAACACCCTAATCCGGATGGGAACCGGTATCATTGCTGCCCCGGAAGGTACGCGTTCAGAATTGAACACGAATCGAACCGCTAAAACTGGCAGCAATATAGTCGGTAATTTTAACGTGGAAAAAGGCATTTTCATTATTACCGGTTAGATAGGCCAGATCGGGGTGTTTGGTGATGAAGGCCTTCACGAGAGGCTGTTGAATGCCGGCATCGATTTCCTCCGCTGTACCTGTAAGCGTGACGGCAGTAGCATCGCTAAAATCCTGGCTCTGGTTTGTCCTGTCGTCAATGATCAGGGCAACTTTGTTGTTGCCGATAAGATTTCGATACTTCCGGGTGTTTTTGGGAGTGAAGAATATGATCTCCTTGTTTTCGGCATACCAGGCAAAAGCAATCAGGCTGCAATAAGGCTGCCTGTCATTTGCAGTGGACAAAACAGCTAGTTTTTGCGATTCCAGCAGCGTTTTTATTTTTTCAGTCAAGTCCAAACCTGTGTTTACCCTCCTCTATCCTGGAATGATACCTTAAAGCAAAGTAATAATCCTGTGTTTAGCGGGGTGAATTAGTTTTATTATACATCAATTGACCGGACTTAAAATTAATATTTCAAGCATCCGGTCCGGGTCGTTATGTTAAATTCAACAAAAAAAACAATCGATTCCATTCAGAATGAACGAATCAGTCTTCTGAATGACAAGGCCATTGGTAAAGGCCAGTACGTCATCTACTGGATGCAAAGCTCCCAGCGGACTGAATTCAACCATGCCCTGGAATATGCCATCCTGAAGTCGAACGAACTGTCTCAGCCGTTGATTGTATTCTTCTGCCTGACATCTGATTTCCCGGAAGCCAATGCCAGGCACTACCAGTTTATGCTGGAGGGATTGAAAGAGGTCCAGTCATCTCTGAAAGACCGCCGGATCCTGCTGGTCATTCAAACCGGCAGTCCTCCCACCGCCATCGCCCGGATTGCCAGCAAGGCATCCCTGGTGGTGGTTGACAGGGGATACCTGCGCATCCAGCGGGAGTGGCGCCGTTCAACCTCCATCGACATCGCCTGCCCTCTTGTTCAGGTGGAATCGGATGTTATAGTGCCGGTAGAAGTGGCTTCCGCCAAAGAGGAGTATTCGGCGGCAACCTTCCGCCCTAAAATAAAAAAATTTGTATCCGGATATCTCCAACCACTGGATGAATTCGTCGTCAAAGTCCCTTCGCTGGGCATGGAATTCGACTCTACAAACCTCGACGATACCGGACGCATAATATCAAATTTAAAAATAGATACACGGATTAATCCGGTGGAAACCTTCAAGGGAGGGACAGGGCAGGCCAGGCTTCATCTGGCCGAGTTTCTGAATAACAGGCTGTACCGCTATGCCAGGGAAAGAAACGATCCAAATATGGAAGCGACATCCGGTCTAAGTCCTTATCTCCATTTCGGGCAGATCTCGCCGCTTTATATCGCTCTCAAGGCGCTGGAAACGGGAGAAGAAGACTGTGAAAGTTTTCTCGAAGAATTGATAGTCCGCCGTGAACTGGCCGTCAACTTTACGTTTTACAACCCGGCTTATGACGGCTACTCAGGACTGCCCTCCTGGGCCCTCCGGACACTGGAACAGCACAGGGCTGACAGGCGCGAGATAGTTTACAGGCTGGAAGATTTTGAGGCTGCCGGCACTCATGACAAATACTGGAATGCCGCTCAGCGTGAAATGCTATCTACAGGCAAAATGCACGGGTATATGCGTATGTACTGGGGGAAAAAGATACTGGAATGGACCGAAAACACCCAGGAAGCCTTCAGGATAGCCCTGTATTTGAACAATAAATACGAGCTGGACGGCAGAGATCCCAGCGGATTTACCGGCATCGCCTGGTGTTTCGGCAAACATGACCGGCCATGGGCCGAAAGGGCGGTGTTCGGCAATATCCGTTATATGAATGAAAATGGTCTGAAACGCAAGTTTGACGCCGACCGGTATGCCTCCAGACCATTTTAAAAACCTTGAGCCAGACAGCTCTGCCAACAACTCGCCTGCTTGTTAAACCCCGGCGGCAGCTTCCCTGTTCAAATCATCGATAAGTGCCAGCATGTTCCGGCTCTCAGGAATATCCGCCATTGATTCTCCATAGTGTTTGAATCTAATGGCGCCCTGCCTGTCAACCAGCATACTGGCCGGCATTCGTCCCAGTTTGAGCAGTTTAACCTGCTGTCCATACATTCCGGCTATAAGATGATCCGGGTCTGCAATACCGACAAAAGGCATCTGGTTTTCATGCCACCAATCGGCAAAAGCCCCGGTTGTTTCCGGGCCAATAGCTACAATCTCGGTATCCCGGGTGACATACTCCGGATAGTCCTGGCGCAACTGCGCCATGTGTTTTCGACAATAAGGTCAGGTAAATCCCCGGTTGAAAACCAGCATAACATTCTTTTTACCTTTGAAATCCGAGAGCTGCACCCGGCGGCCTTCGCTGTCAACAGCACTGAAGTCCGGCGCCATAACGGCCTTTTCCCTGTCAATCACGGGTAGCCACCTCCTTTAGCCTTTCAGTATCAGTCACAATTTTCCAGCCTGATTGCCCAACCTGAAGACAGGAGAATACCCCTGTCTTTATATCTTAACTTAAAAATATTTTCTTGACACTGCCGGTTCAATAAATATATAATAATAGTAATGATTATTAATACTAATTATTTGCAACTTTATCATGTCGTTTGAACAATTTTGTCATGGTGTAACAGGTGGCTAACAGTACCGGGTTTAGCGTCTTCATTTTTACTCTCCCAAAAAGCCAAGGCAATTTTACTTTCTGAAAGAAATATGGAGGGTGGAGAAGAAAATATGGCAGACAAGATATTAAAGACAGATGAGGAATGGCGGCAAATCCTGACACCGGAACAATTCAAGGCTACACGCGAAAAGGGCACCGAACAGGCCTTTACCGGCAAGTATTATGACTTTCACGAAGAAGGCATCTACAGATGTGTTGGGTGTGGCAATAAGCTTTTCAGTTCTGCCTCCAAGTTTGAATCAGGAACCGGCTGGCCAAGCTTCTTTGCCCCGGCATCCGAAAAGAGCGTTGAAACGGTAACTGACCGCAGTTACGGCATGGTCAGGACTGAGGTCATGTGCTGGAAATGCGGCGCCCATCTTGGACATGTTTTTGAAGATGGACCTCAACCCACAGGTCTCCGCTATTGCATAAATTCGATTTCCCTGGATTTTACCGGGGACAAAACGGAACAGAAATGAAAAACAAGGCTATCAGAATAGTATTGGCCTTTATCTTGTTAGCCGCCGGTGCTGCCGGAGCTGGTTCAGGCTACAGCAGGAAAAATCAAGTCGCGGAAGGAGTAGAGAATATGAAGACAACCCTTTCCCAAATACCTCCAATTGATGCGGCAGCGCCCCTGGAAACCCGTACTGCGACTTTTGCCCTGGGCTGATTCTGGGGTCACGACTCCCGGTTCGGGAGCATAGACGGTGTGGTCAGGACGCGTGTGGGTTATGCCGGCGGGACAACCCTGAATCCCACCTATTATCAAATTGGGGACCATTCTGAAACGGTCCAGATCGAATATGATCCGGCCGTGATTTCATATGAGCAGTTACTGGAAGTGTTCTGGAACAGTCATAACCCCGCTGAACAACCATGGTCCCGCCAGTATATGTCGATCATCTTTTACCACGACGAAGAACAAAAAGCAGCCGCTTTAAAGTCCATGAAACTCAGAGAGTCGAGTTCAGGCCACAGTATTCTTACCGAAGTCGTACCCTTTTCCCGTTTCTATCTAGCTGAAGACTATCACCAGAAGTACTATCTTCAGCAGGAGAACGGTATTTTGCGTGAATTTACCTCCATCTATCCCAAAATGGATGGACTGATAAGGTCAACCGCAGCAGCCAGGGTCAACGGCTTCATTGGAGGCTACGGTACACTCGAATCATTGCAGAAACAGATCAACCTCTTTGGTCTTTCACCGGCAGTAAACGAAAAATTGTTGAAGCTAGTCCGCTGAGCTGAATTCCCAATCATCCACCCTTGACCGGAATTACCCTGTCGGTTATGCTTAAGCTGCAACAAATCCTGCAAAGAAAATTCAGCCGCCCGGCGGAAGGATTGAAGAAGATGGATGCAGCTTATATATTCGCCAGAGACCTGGTCAACGCCACGTACCAGGATATTCCCCATGACGTGGTGGAAGCAACTAAAACTCACATTCTGGATTTTCTCGGAGTGGCCCTGGCCGGCTCCTCACAGCCCGGAATCAGGGAACTGCTGGAAATCGTTGCTGACTGGGGCGGGAAAGAAGAAAGCTCAGTCCTGTGCTACGGGAAGAAGGTACCTGCGCCCCATGCAGCCCAGGTGAATGCCGCCATGGGTCACGCCCTGGATTATGACGATATTGGCAACGGAGGGCATTCTTCGGTCGTGATAGTACCGACCTGCCTGGCCATAGCGGAACGCCGGAGCAAAGTCAGCGGCAAAGAGTTCATCACTGCCGTTGCACTGGGTGTCGAAATGATGTGCCGGATGGGACTGGCTCTGAGACTGGGACAAAAAACCAGGCCGGAGGCCGGCGCTCCGGGAGCCGGGGAACCTTACGGCGGCTGGCACACCACACCCCTTTACGGTTTTCCGGCAGCCGCAGGCGTAACGGGGCGTCTGCTGGGACTGGATGAAGAAGGAATTCTGAATGCACTGGGCATTGCCTACCACCAGTGCTCCGGCAACGGCCAGTGTGTCATCGAAGGAACTCTGACCAAGAGGATGGGCCCTGGCTTCGCGGCCAGGGGAGGCATTGCCGCGGCACTGATGGCAGAGAAAGGCATCACCGGGGTCAAAAACAGTCTTGAAGGAAAAAACGGGCTCTTCAACCTGTATCACCGGGGGCAATACGACGCCGCCGCCCTGAGGGTGGGGCTGACCGAGCATTTCGATGGAGCTAATGTCGCCATCAAACCCTACCCCTGCTGCGCCGGCACCCACGCCCATATTGATGCTGCTCTTCAATTGGTAAAAAAATATGACATCAAACCCGGGGACGTGCGGGAAATCGTGATACTGGATAACGATCCCGACAATGTACTGATTTACCCGCTTGAAGCAAGAAGGCATCCGCAAAAAACCATCGACTCCCAGTTCAGCATACCCTGGGGAGTGGCCGTCGCCATCGCCCGCAGACAGGTCGCCATAAAAGACTTTACCGAAACGGCCATCAATAGCCGCGATATCCTGGATATCTCGGATAAAATACGCGCCGGTACTGACCCGGCACTGGTTGGGCCGGGGGGATCAGCCATAGCCAGAGTAGAAATAACCATCACAGAAGGGAAAACATACTCTGCTGAACAGGACGGAGGTTCCCGGGGCAGCCCCAGGGCGCCGCTTTCATTCAGTCAATGTGCGGTGAAATTTAAGGACTGCGCTTCTTATTCTGTTAAGAAGCTGTCCGCTGGGGATATTGACCGGGTGGTTGAACTGGTCGGGAAGCTTGAGGAATCTGCAGACGTCAGTGAAATAGCCGGACTTTTGTGCTGAAGTTCTGTAAAGGCCGACGGCAAGCTATCTTATGTAAACGTAACCCTCCATAATCCTCCGGGCGGTCCTGCCGAAACTGGAGCGTAGTATTGTAAACTCGCCGCCCCTTTTTTCCACTGCCGATTCCACTTCCATCACACCTCCCGGATGTCCGATTCTGACCACTTTCCTGCCGGTTATGCCTGAGGCGGCAACATCATTCACTACCGTGCCTGGAATCATAGCAGCAGTGGAGGTGCAGAGTGAGACGCTGCCGGCATAGGTCTTGTGCAGCTTTTGCAGGAACATCATTCTGGCCACAAAATCTATACTTTTGCCTTCGATCTTTTCCCCTGAAAAAGCGGTGTATTGGACCGGCCTGTTGACAAAGACCAGGAAAGGGAACTCCGGGTTTTCTTCCGAGGACTTCCTGCGGTCTTTCACCAGCTTGACCATCTCACCGGCTGTTCCCCTGATTGCCTCCAGCTTTTTAAGCAAAGCCGGATCATTGTCCACCTCCCGGGCAGTCTCGGTGCCTTTCAGACCTATTTCTGCGGCGTTGACAAAAACCGCCGGATTCCCGCTGTCCAGTATGGAGACGGTCAATTCGCCGACGCCTTCTACCTGGATTTTGTCTTTGACTTTACCGGTGGGAAGAAGCGCTCCGGTTACCGTTCCAACGATATTTCTCCAGTCCAGCATTATCCTGGCGCCGGTTCCGGGCACCCCGGCAATCTGATAGTCTCCCTCCACAGCAGCTTTGCCATCTTTTACCGGGACCTCGGCATACAATATTTTTTTATGAGTGGTGTTGTATATCCTGACGGTTGTAACAGGCTCGACTGCCTTTACCATGCCTTCATCTATGGCAAAAGGCCCGGGCACGGTAGAGATATTTCCGCACAGACCCTCTCCCATAAAAAGCCGGTCTATACCCACCTGGTAGAATGTGTATGAAATATCGGCGTCCTTTGTCGGCGACCGGCCGATAACAGCGCATTTGCTGGTCAAGGGGTCGGCCCCACCCAGCCCATCAATCTGGCGTACATCCGGGCTGCCGAATATTTTGAAGATAACGTCTTTCCGTTCATCGATACCGGCGGGCAAATCCTCGTCACGCAGAACCACCGCCTTGCTGGTCCCTCCCCTCATTATCACGCATCTTATTTTTCTCATACTCATCTCCCTCTGCCCGACCCTATACTACTATTATTTTACTCAAAACGGCCGAATCCGCCCGTTATGAAGTGTAAAAATATAGTTTTCTTGTGTTCAATCTGTTAGTGTCCTGAAGTATTGAGTTCATCTACCGCACCAGGTCGGCCAGTTCAGCGATGTTCTTCATTTCTTCGAGGTGATCAATGGCGCTGACAATTTTGTCCCTCTTGTCTTTATCCAGGTATTTCCCGGTCAGGGAATGAAATTTGGCTACGATCTCATCCTTTGTCGCGGGATTTTCCGGGTCTCCTTTGGGATAATCAACATGCGCCTGCAATATACGTCCGTCATTTAGCTCGGCTAACAGTGTTGCCGGATAGGCTTTGGGATACAGGGCTTCAGCCTCCGGGTCCAGCTCCCAGACTACCTTTTCCGCCACCGCCAGCACTTCGGGGTCCTTCAGCGCCTCGACTCCGAACTCATCTATGCCGCCTTTATTCTTGCAGATTGCAGTTGCAATTGCCCAGGGAAGACTGAACTGGGCATCTACGTGGGTCTGAGGTCTGCGCTTACGGTCCTCGGGACTGCACAGCATCTTGACCGAGAAATCGCCTACCCTGGCCACTACCTTCTTAACATTGGTTGACCGCACGCCCTGGCGGTATAGATCGAGAGCACAATCAAAAACAGGGCTGGAAAAACGGCAGCAGGCATAAAGCTTGATGCTGTTATCCGTCATTTCCCATTTCTTGCCCAGGGTTTCCGTAATCCGCCCGTAATCGAACTGGTCCTTGAAGGAGAGTGCCCGTATCAGGCCGTCTTTCCCGTCAAGGACGGTGCCCGACCCTATATAGCTCTTCTCTGCCAGAGAAGCGGCCAATACACCTCCCATGGCAGGGTGACCTGCCTGGAGCGGTTTCTGCCAGGCTCCTTCCCCGGTACATTCCTGGGTACCGGAAGAAAAGCTGCCTGCGATACCCAGGGCATATTTGGTCTTCAGAACATCCAGTTTCATCGCCCTGGCGCTGGCGGCAGCAGCCCCAAATACTCCGCAGGTGCCCGTTGGGTGAAAACCCTGGTAATAGGATTTACCCAGCAGGGATTCTCCCAGGCGAATCATGACCTCCAGCCCCAGGATATAGGAAGCCAGGAAGTCCTTGCCTGAAACACCCCTGTTTTCACCAACTGCGAAAACTGCCGGAAACACCGCCACCGAGGGATGCATGGTGCCTTCCCGGTGATCGTCGTCAAAATCAAGGGCATGGCCCGCAGTGCCGTTAAGCATGGCCGCGTACGTCATGGACGTCTTGAAACCATGGGCGACCACCGAACTGCGGGGATTGCCTCCTTCCGCCGTCAGCACCTCTGTCAGTATGTTGATCTGAGGTCTTTTAGACGAACCTATCATGCAGCCTGTTACATCCAGGGCGAATTCTTTGGCCTTTTTCACCGTTTCCGGGGGAAGAGACTCGAATTTCTCCCCGACAACAAACTCCGCTATTACATCAATCAACTGCTTTGCCCTGTCCACAATCGCCTCCGGTTTAATTCGTTAATCAGCCTTTATTACTTCTTGTTAATTTTCATAACGCCAATGGCGTCACCAATGAACGTTGAAAATTGTGACTTGTACCCGGTTTTTACCACTCCATATTTTTATTGGACGATTAGTAACAGACCTATATCTTGCGAGCAATACGCCAGCTGCTCCCGATGGCGTCCGCTATCAGTCCTGCCTCGCTGCAATCACCGGCGGCATAAACCTCCGGCACTTTCCCTTCCAGGCTTTTGAGCAACTCCAGGTTCGGTTTCAAGGGCAGGGCAGGTATAATACTGTCCGCCTCGATCAAAAGCTTTTCGCCTTCTTTCGTAACCAGGGACAACCCTTTGTCCGTTATCTCCAGGGATTTTGCTCCGGAGTATATGTTCACTCCCTTTGAACGGAACCAGGTCAGGAGCTGTTTATCCATCAAAGCCATCCGCATTCCCGCAAACGGCTCGATGGTATCTACGATGGTGACCTCCCTGCCCAGCCTGGCCAGGAACAACGCCAGTTCACGGCCCTGTTTTTCAACGCCTATGACAACCACTCTTTTACCTACAGGCATCCAGAATTTTGTCAGTCCTCTCAGGGTATCCGGCTTCATAAACCGTAAAGATGTCTTAAGTTTGCTATGCAGGTCGGCGCTGCTGATCACAATTGGTTTATTGATGCCCGGTATATCGGGTACCCCGTGAATACCTCCGGCTGCCAGGATTACCACATCCGGCTTTTCCGTCTCAACCAGTGAGGGACTGAATTCCTGCCCCAGCCTGACCTTAACCCCCAACTTTGCAACCTGTGTCTCGAGGTACTGCTGCAAGACCATCAACTCCTGGATATCCATCTCCCTGATCATGGATGCCAGGGGGATCATTCCTCCCAGTTTACCGCTTTTTTCGTAGAGTATCACTTCATGCCCCCGCAGCGCCGCCACCCTGGCTGCCTCCATTCCGGCCGGACCTCCACCGACCACTACCACCTTTTTCTTCTTTTCTGCCGGTTTGATGATGTATTTTTCGTCCGAAGCATGAGCGGCATTTATCCTGCACCGCCTTTTCTCCTCCAGGCAGGTGTAGCAGGCAGTACAGGGCGCAATATCCTCCAGCCTTCCTGCAGCTACCTTGTTGGGATATTCGGGGTCGGCGATTAACCTTCTGGTCATCCCGATAAAGTCGGCTTTGCCTTCTTTCAGCACTTTCTCACCCAGTTCGGCATCCAGTCTGCCGACAGTAATCACCGGTATGGATACTGCCTGCTTGACCGCCGCGGCAAAGGGTACTTGCGCTCCTGCTCCCAGCTGGCTCCAGTCAAATTTTTTGTTGTAGTCCGAAAGGGGAACAGGCAGCTCCGGATAAAAAATGGTTTCAGGCAGAAAGCCGCTGATATGCTTCCCCAGCCAGATCGAACGGACCATAATGGCATTAGCACCCGCTTCCTGCGCAATCCAGGCGATTTTTTTAAACTCATCAACGGTCAGGCATTTTTCATCTTCTGTACCGATAATCCTGCCGATCTCTACCCCGTTAAGACAGACCGAGACCGGGAAATCTCCTCCCAGCCGTTTTTTTATTTCCTTGATGACAGACACCAGCAAACGAGTCCTGTTTTCCAGGCTGCCACCGTATATATCCTGGCGCCTGTTCCAAAAGGGCGAGAGGAAATTATGCATCAGGTGCGAACTGCCGGCATTTATGTCTACTCCGTCAAAGCCTGCTTTCTGGCCTCTGACAGCCGCACTGGCGAATTTGTCTATGATCTCTTCAATTTCGGCAATGGTCAGCTCCCTGGGTTCTTCGTTATGTAAATCATTTTCAGATTTGACACTGACAGGTGAAGAGGCTATGGGTTTACCCGCATTAAGGGGCTCAACCCCGGGCGGGTCCCAGTTTTTTGTCTGCCAGGGGCCATCATGGTTCATTTGCATAAAGGTCGGACAACCACAGTCGTGAATAATTCGGGTTAACTCGCTAAGCCCTGCAATATATTTGTCATCATCGGCACGCAGCCGGTTTTTCCTGCGCGCCCCTATCGGATAGTCAATAGTCGGAGATTCCACTATCAGAAGCCCTATCCCGCCACGGGCTATGGACTCATAAAACCACTTCGTTTTATCATTCAGGGGCTCTCCCGTTGCGTTCGGAAATAAAGTTCCCGCGCCGGTTTTAATCAGGCGGTTTCTCGTTTTAACGCTGCCGATGTAACCGGGTTCCATAAGCAGGGGAAATTTTGTTTTGTCAGCCATCTTCATCGCCTCCAATTATTATGTGCCTTTCAACTTCTTCTTCGCGTATTCAATAAGTCCTCCCGCCACTACCAGTTCCCTGACAAACTCAGGATAAGCCA
>CAYLVC010000050.1:0-12724 GCA_964387005.1 uncultured Dehalococcoidales bacterium
CCCTGGATTCCTTCAGTTCGGAAATGTCCCTCTGGACAGAGACAACGCTGGTTATGGAGCCTGCCCGGTCGCGTACCACGCCTACGCTCAAAATGACTTCATGAGGCTCTCCTGCCCGGGCTAATATCACCATTTCTTCACTTTTTATCAGCCCTGTCTTGTTCCATTCACTGACCAGTTCCCTGAACCGGGGCAGGTATTCAGGAGCGCATATAAAGCTCAAAGGCCGGCCGACAAGATCTTGTTTAGCGTAACCCAGGGATTGACAGGCCGTTTGATTGATTTCAAGGATTATACCTTCAGGAGAGAGTATGTAACAGTAAACCTGGGCATTCTCGAAAAACTGCCGGAATTTTTCTTCGCTCAAATGGACCGCTTCTTCTGCTTTCCTGCGCCCGGCAATGTCCGTTTCCAGTTGTGCCACCTTGTGATACAGCTTGGCCAGTAGCCGTTTATTATGTTCCACCAGAAATGCAGCCGGTTCACTGGAGACGTACTCTGAAGAAGGCTGTTTGATAGATCTGGCCCTTTCAAATACGCCGGCGAGTATTTGCGAAAGGCTTTCGGGTTCGACCGGTTTTCGCACAAACCCATCAGCCCCCAGATTCAGGGCGAAGTGTTCATCTTCACCGGTGGTATAGGTGGCAGTCAGGAAAACCAGCGGGATAGATTTAAGCTTTTCATTTAGCTTCCATTCTATGCAAAGCTGGTAGCCGTCCATCTCCGGCATCAGGATGTCTGAAACCAGGATATCCGGCGGGTTCTCGAGGCCTTTAGAAAGGGCCTCCTGGCCGTTAGCTGCCCCTGTTGCCTCGTGGCCCAGGGCACGGAGCTGTTTTATCAGCAGCCTGCGGCTGCCTGCATCATCTTCAGCTATCAAAATTTTCAATAATATTTCTTCCTGAACATTATTCTACTTATTATTGGAAAGAGGCATGCTATAAATAACGGGCAATTTGTTTGGGAAATTCATCTATGTCAATGGGTTTGCGTATGAAGCCGCTGCATCCGGTTTTGATGGCCTTTTGGACGTCCTCCGGACTTACGCTGGCTGTAATAGCCACCACCGGGATGCCGGCTAACCCGGGTAAGGCCTTTAGCCTCCGCGTGGTTTCGATGCCATCGATGCCCTCACGTAGCCTGATATCCATCAATATCAGGTCCGGTTTTTCACTTTGGGCCAGCTCAAGAGCCTGCTCTCCACTGGCGGCTTCAATCAGGCTATAGGCATGCAACCTGAGTATTTTCTTCAAAAGCCGTCTGTTTTCCTCTTTATCATCCACCACCAGGATCTTTTTACCTGCTCCGTCCTGTTCCATTTGCATCACCTCTTTATTGACTGATAATGAGTGAATTCGAGAATCCCCCATAGCTTGATGCGGGGTCATTCACTTTACAGGCAGCGAAAAAGTGAATGTACTGCCCTTACCCGGAGTGCTTTCCACCTGGATTTTGCCACCCTGAAGCTCGATAAATTGCTTACTGATAACCAGTCCCAGACCGGTGCCTTCGGAGCCGTCCAGGCGGGCTGGGCCAACCTGCTTGTAGCTTTTAAACAGGGTTGCAAGATCCTCTTTAGCAATGCCTGTGCCGGTATCCGTGACGGCAAACAGGAAGGCACCGTCTTTTTGACTGATGTCCAGCCTGACGCTGCCCTTTTGGGTGAACTTTATCGCATTTCCCAGGAGATTGAACAAGACCTGTTTGGTCTTGTTTTTGTCAGCGTACAGCTTTTCGATCCCCTGGTCGATAGAATAAGTCAGCTCCAGGGCTTTGTCCCTGGCCAGCTTTTCCATACCCTGAATTATTTTGGATATGAAATCGGCAGCAGGGAATTCCTCTTTGATTATCTCGAATTTCCCGGCTTCAATTTTGGAGAGGTCAAGCAGATCATTAATAAGGCTCAGGAGGTGTTTGCTGTTGTCATAGACCGTCTGAAGGTCTTCCTTCTGATCGCTGTTGATGCTCCCTTCCAGCCCATCCAGCATGAGCTTGGTATAGCCGATGATGGAGTTGAGAGGCGTCCTCAGCTCATGGCTCATGTTGGCCAGGAACTGCGATTTGTGCAGGTTGGCCTGTTCCAGTTCCTGCGTGCGCTGTTTAACCAGTCCTTCCAGGTGCGCCTGGTAGTTTTCCAGCTCTTTTTCTGCCAGCGTGCGTTTATTAATCTCTTCCCTGAGTTCCCGTGTCCTCGAATTGACCCTGGCTCTTAGCAAAAGGCCGAAAACGCCCAGCAGCACCACCAGACCCCCTATTCCCACCAGGGTCCAGACAACCCAGCCGGGCATCCCTGATTTTTCTCCGCTTTCTTCGGCAAACCATGTGCTCAGAGAGTGGTAATAGGCTGAATTGCCGTCGGCTTTCAGCCTCGCCAGATGCGAGTCTACCTTCTGGACAAGATGGGGTGTCAGTCCGGAATTTTCAGGAAAGGCAAAAAACAGCTTTGAAGGCTGAAAGATGATGGGGGTTTCAACCAGGTTATACTGGTCTTTGTAGCGGTAGCCGAAATCCTTGCTGACTACCCCTGCATCAGCCATTCTGTTGTTCACCAGCTGCATTACCTGCGTATAGCTGTCCACCTCATTGAAGGTGCAGTTCACCCCGAAAGCACCGGTCAGCTTTTTTATACCGTCCGGTCCTTCGACATTAATGCTGCCCTTCAGCACCGCAACCTGTTTGTTTTCCAGATCAAGGATAGACTGGATGCCGGCATTTGCACGTGCGTATACCCGCGTCCAGCTCGTGTATACCGTTTCATGACAGAAGACAAACTGAGAAGCTCTTTCATCGGTATAGGCTACATCCGGCATTATGTCTATTTCGGCTCTCTCCAGCCTTTGAAGGGACTCCTGCCATGTGCCCTTTACGTATTCGATTTTCCAGTTTTCTTTGGAGGCGATGTAGGTTATTATTTCGGGCCAAAAGCCTGAAGCTTTGCCCTGAGCATCGGTAAATATTTTAGGTTCGTTTTCATAGAGGCCCACTTTAACGGTCAGGGAAGGATCGGCGGCGGAAATTCCGGCAGTACCGGTTGACAGGGCAACCAGGACTAACAGCATACCCAGGGTCAATATCAAGCTTCTTCTAATTAATTCGGCTTTCATTACAAAAACCCTTCCTGTTGGTTTGCGCCGGCCTTCAAACCGGTTAATTCCGGGCTTAACTAATAACCATGCATAAAAAAGCCTTACATAACGCCGGTAAAAGAATTCTAATTGCAGCTCTCCTGTTTGTCAATCGCAACCAGGAGAATTATAAGGAGGGTAAAAATAGCTGGAAGCCTTACGTTTGAGATCAAAAAAGGGGAAAGGGGAGTTATTACTGAGCTACGGGTGATTACAGATGGAAGGACAGTACTAAAGTACGTAACCCCAAATATTCATATTGGTACCCCCAATGGAATTCGAATCCATGTTGGCGGCGTGAAGGGCCGCTGTCCTAGGCCACTAGACGATGGGGGCACACATCTATTAGTATACCAAATTTAGGCCCGTCTCACAACCTCGGTTTTGTCTAATACAGGATGAGTCTGAAGGAGATGGCGGTTTCTAATGCAATATGAGCCTCTACAGATACGGCTCGTTTATGATCGAGGCATTGCCCTGATCCGCCAGATCAGGATGGAGCTGATGATAAAGTAGCAGAAACAGGTCCCCAGCATGATGGAATAGCCCAGCCCTTCCCCGCGGGTATTGAACAGGTCGATCAGGGGCCCGATAAGGCGGGCCAGCGCTGCCCCCCCGGCTGAAGCCAGGTTGGTCAGACCCAGGCAGCGGGCTGATTCCTCCTGGGGAATAAGATCGGTAGCCAGAGCCCAGTTGGTGCTGAGAAAAGACCCGGCCGCAATTCCTATCAGGCTGCCGGCAAAAAGGATCATCCCGTAAACTGGCTGGAAGTAGATTATAAGAATTCCCAGGGAGGCCAGGAACCCGCAGGCAATCAGTATGGGGCGGCGTCCGATTTTATCCGAAAAACGTCCCGCGGGATAGACCACGATCAGCATGGCGATACCTACAGCCGTAACCAGGTCGGCCGTTACCTCCGCCGCACTGGCTATTTTCACCACGTCCTGGAAATAATACAGGGCAAAGGTCTGAAGCGTAGTCAGGGCCATCAGAAAAAGCATCCGCGAGACCAGGAAGAGGACAAAACCGGAACGGGCTTTTACATTGATGCGAAAACTCTCGAAAACAAGCGACTTCCATGAGAAATCGCCGCCGCCCCTGCACGGCTGCTCTTTTACGGTAATCAGGGTGATCAGCATGGTGGCCAGCAGGAGCGCTGCCAGCAGCCCCACCGAGAGCCAGAGCCAGCCGCTGCCGGAAGCCGGGGAGTACTTTCCCATGAATTGACCGATAACCCTCAGCAGGGCTACGCCGCCTGCTATCTCAACCAGGTTTTTAACCCCTGAAGCCAGCCCGCGTTTACCCTCCGGCACCAGGTCCATGATAAAAGCCTGAAAAGGCCCCTGGGCGGTATTCAGACTGGTCTGGGTCAGTCCCCAGATGATAAAAACAGCCGCAAAGCTGCCGGCGGCGCCCATCGCCATGAGCAGCGCCATACTGCCCAGGATTCCGACCAGAATAAAGGGTTTCCTCCGTCCCCAGGTGAAACCGGAACGGTCGCTGATGGCTCCGGCTACAGGCTGTACCAGGATGGCAATGACCAGACCTGTAAAGGTTATCAGCCCCAGGAAGGTTGACTTGTGGTCCGCACCCGCAAAATCCTGCACCCGCACGGGCAAAACAATGGCATGCATGGCATTGGCCACCGCTGCCAGCGAGAAACCCAGGATTGTGATCTTCAGATAGTCCAGCGGACGCATGCGGCGTTCTCCGGACGGCGCAATTTCCATACTTCCAAGCATAACAAAGCCGGTAACCACAGACAAATCAGAATTCCCTGGCTGAAAGACCCCGTCCGATATGGTAGAATTAAGCCGGTGCGGACCGGTCTGATCGGGTAAGTCCTTATGATTAGAGATATTGCCTTTTCAGACTGCCGGACTACTGAATTTGTTGAGGAAAAAGATGAGAAAAATTACTGAAAATCTGGATTCTTATGCAGAGTTCATCCGTGCGGACCTGGAGAAAAAAGACGCCGCCCGGGAGAAGATACTGCCCCTTTCACGTGAATTGATACGTTATGCCAGCATTACCATCCGGGCCATTCACCGCCAGGAATTTGAAGAAGCCCGCAAGCTCCTGCTTGAGGGCAAAGCTGTAAGGGAGTCGCTTGAGCAGGCCGTTCGTGAATGCGAAGAGCTGCGCTACCACGGATTCGTGCGGGATGCACAAAAGGAATACACCGAAGCCAATGCGGTTTATGCCCTTGTCCGGGGGCAGGGGCTGCCGTCCCCCGACGATCTCAAAGTTGACTACGGCGCCTATCTTAACGGCCTGGGAGATACCGTAGGTGAGCTCCGCCGCTACCTGCTTGACAGCATGCGGAGGGGCGATCTTTCGCGCTGCGAGGAAATTCTGACGGCCATGGATGATATTTATACTACCCTGGTCACCATGGATTTCCCGGATGCAATTACCGGGGGTTTGCGTCATACTACAGATCAGGTGCGCGGCATCCTGGAAAAGACCCGCGGCGATGTTACTATAGCAGTCCGGGAAAAAGAGCTTGAGCGCAAGCTGGCCGAATTTAAAACATAAACAAGCCGGGTTTTCCGTGTAATCTACACACGAATCCAGGGATTGTTCGTCCGCTCACTTTCAATGGTAGTCTGGGCGCCGTGTCCCGGGTAGACAATTGTTTCTCCCGGCAGCGCCATCAGCTTGCCGGTAATGGAGTCGATCAGTTCGGCGCGCGTACCGGTGCCAATGCCTGAAGAACCAATATTTTTTCGGAACAGTGTATCCCCGGTGAAGACCGCCCCGTGCCCGTAAAGGCATATCCCTCCGAGGGTATGACCGGGGGTATTGATTACCTTGAATTTCAGGTCGGCCACCTCTACTATCTCGCCGTCTTTCAACTGCCGGTCCGGATTCATCGGTGGGCTGAAATATTCTCCCCAGAAAAAACGGCCGTCTCCCTGTAATGCCGTGGAATCGCGATGGTGAATAGCTACGGGGGCGTTCAGAGCACGTTTCAATACTCCGATGGCGCCGATGTGGTCGATATGCCCATGGGTGGCTACCAGCAGCTTGATCTCCAGGCCCATGTCCCTGACGGTTTTCAGGATGACCTGTTCTTCATCACCCGGATCGATGATCAGTCCCTGTTTTGTAGTATCGGAGCAGACTATATAGCAGTTGGCTCTCCAGCCGCCGACAACCAGACGTTTTATGATCAAAAACGGACTCCTCTCACTACTTCGATTTTAACACCAGTCCCAAATCCCGGACAAGGCCTGAGGCTGAGAGGAAAACAATCAGGCTAAAAATCCGTTTTGATTTATGTCATCCTGGCAGAAAGTATTATATAATGCATTTGCAGAGATTAAAAACCGGAGGTGCAATAGTATGGAAAATCCAAAAGACAGACATACTCTTGGAGGAGTGTTTTCGATTGTATCCGGGGTCTTGGGCATTCTGGCAGCTATCGGAATCATTATTTTTATCATCTTTTTTGGTATTATGATTAATGCTGAATTTGAGGATATCTACTCGATGGAGATGGAAGATGAGTTTTTTACGATGATGTTTGTGATTTATGGTGTAATGGGATTCTTGTATATCGTCTTAGGCATATTGGCTATAATTGGGGGAGCGTTCAGTTTGCAAAAGAAACACTGGGGTTTTGCTATGGCGGGGGCGATTGCCGCTTCAATGGTATTTTATCCATGCGGTATTGCAGCCACGGTATTTGTGGCGCTGGCCAAACCGGAGTTTATTGTACCCCGACCCCAGCCTGTTGAATTGCCGGCGGGATATTGACGCTGCGAAAAATTAAAATCTTTTAGTATAAAATAAATATAGATATATCCAGTTGTGAACTGGTCTTCTCCCGGAAAAGAACTTAGGAGGGATTTATGGATTCAAAAGCGTTATACAAGATTGGATATGGTATGTATGTTATAGGGTCATACAAAGGAGAAAAGATCAATGCCCAGATTGCCAATACGGTCTTTCAGATCAGTTCCGATCCGCCGACCCTGGCAGTCAGTATAAATAAAAACAACCTGACCTGGGAATACATCCGGGAGAGCAAGGCCTTTGCGGCTGCTGTGCTCAATGTGGATACGCCTCTTTCCTTTATCGGTCAATTCGGCTTCAAATCCGGCAGGGATGTCAACAAGTTTGAAAGCGTCAACTACAAGAAGGGCAGTACGGGCTCGCCCGTAGTGCTGGACAATGCCGTTGCTTACCTGGAGGTGAAAGTAAGGCAGGAAGTCGATGCCGGGACCCATTCCATATTCATCGGAGAGGTGGTTGAGGGTGAGGTGCTGAACGACAAAAAGACCCTTACCTACGAATATTATCAACAGGTAAAAAGAGGCACTACTCCCAAATCCGCACCCAGCTATGTGGGAGTCAAAAAAGACGAGCCGGCGGCCCCTGCTGCCGCTCAATACAAATGCCAGGTCTGCGGCTACATTTACGATCCGGCCGTGGGCGATCCAGACGGGGGCATTAAACCTGGAACCTCATTCGAAGATATCCCGGATGACTGGACCTGCCCGGTCTGCGGCGCCGACAAATCCCAGTTTACCAGAGTGGAATAGGCAACCTGGAAAATCAAGTGTTACGGGTGATAGAGGGGGTCGAAGCCCCCTCTTTTATTTTATGGACTTGAGTACTTCCAGACCGCGGCACTGCTGAGGGAAAAACTCAGCAATTAAAGTATCATTTTCAACTAAAGCCCTGAGGGTAGCTTCCCGTAAATGTGGATCTATCTTATTTTGCCAGTAGTCTTTGGGATTATCCATCTTTTCGGGTATCGCGACTGCTTCCAGTTTTGCGGTAATCTTGAGAAAATGGTCTTCTATCATGTGTTTTCTCGCTCTTATGTCCGGATGCCCGTTAATGACCAAAATTAAAACCAATTTGCGTTCACCGCACAGGCATTCATAAACCTTCAGGCGTTCTTCGAAATCTACTTGGCTGCATTCATATGTGTTAACGTTTTTCCTGATCTGTTTTTCGAACTCATGGGAAATATTGGTCAAGCTGTCTTCTTCTTGATCAAGGATGAATAGAAGACCCCTCAAAGACCTGTTTTGAGTGATAAACAACCTCATTAATTCAAACGTGGCGGTGTTAGTTTTGTTCAAGGGTTTGGTTATCGCTGCTGTTTCGCTTCCATTTATCTTGTGCGAAGCTAATGCAACCGCAAAATTATCCGGAGTACCTTCACATAAAATGATAGCTTTGGTCAGTATTTGGGAAGTTAAAGTTGAAGCCGAAGGAAGATGGTATTTTCTGGCGTAGCTATTCAGTATCTTGCCTAAATTCGTATCCAGTGCATTCAGGTTCATAGTAAAAACGACTCTGCCATTCTTATATCTATACCTGCCTGCCTGTACTCTTCCACCTCTTGCAGGGAAACCGTCTTCGTTTCCAGTAAACCCTCAGCCAGTGAGGTGAGTACTATTGCCGGTTTGGGTATATTAGAATCCGGATCGTCAGTCCCAGGGGATATCAGCTTTATGGCTTCCAGGCTGTGAGTCGTAATAATCACCTGTTTTCCTTCTTCAATAAGCTGCGAAAACCATTCGGAGAGCCTTACCAGTATCCTGGGGTTGAGATGGGCTTCAATATCGTCCCACAGCAGCAGCTCCGGCTGTTGCATCTCATACAAAATCCGGGCCAGGATATAGGTCTGGATTCCTTCTCCCAGGTCTCCCAGCCGGACGCGTTTGCCGTCTGTTTTAAAGGCATAAAGAGCAAAGGTATTCCCCATAAACGGTTCCAGTGTAAGGTCGGAGTATTTTTCATGTGACAGATCTGAAACCTCTTGCACGATTTCTCGGGTAAACCCTGAATTCATTACGTTGGCCCAATTATTTTTTAAAAACTGATAACCGGATTCTATCAGTGATGGGTTGATGAGTAATGAATCTCCCATAAAGAGAGTATCACCTGTTCCATCTTTGGAGTCATCTGACAATCCTAACCGTCCAAAAGCCTCAATTGTCTTTCCATTAATAGAATAACTGGACTGAACCCGTTTTTGTTTGTTTGAAGTTAAATATAGTGTATTTATATGTGAGAGTAATTCCAGATCATAATCTTCCCCACTAATAACACACCTGATTACGGCCTTTTTCCCCCTGTAATCCCGCAATAAAAAACCGTATCCGCTGCTGTCAAGGGTCTGGTGTATTTTCTGCACTACCGAAACCGCGGAATCTCCATAGGGTACCCGGCGTAAGGGATTGGGCGCCAGGAAAAGGGCTTCGAGAATTGTAGTCTTCCCTGCATTATTGCTGCCTGCCAGGAAGGTCAAAGGAGCCAGGGACAACTTCCCCTGCTTAATTCCCTTGAAGTTTTCCAGAACAAGTTCATTGATCAAATCCGGCGTCCTCCGACATGATGATACTATATACGACCGATTTTGGGATGTCAACAAGTTTGTCTTTTCCTCATCTGTGGACCCCCTGATTTGTCCTGAAAAGCGGCACACAGGCACATCGTACAAGTTGACAAACGAGGATATACGTAGTAGAATGGCGACTGTTTGCCAAATTCTAAGTCTTTCTGTTTATCCATTCCACAGGCCATTTTTTTAGGAGGAGTTTAAGTGAAAAGATTATCAGTCCTGCTTTTGGTCCTTTTAGTTTGCGTCATGGTCGTTCCTATGGTCTTTTCCGGTTGTTCTTCAGGATCCGCCAAGTTGATTACATACAAGTTCGGTTATGATACCCCTCCCACTACCAACCTGGGTGTTCCTGTGGAATATTTTGCCAAGGAAGTTAATGCCAGAATGGCCGGAAGGGTAAAAGTTGACACCTATCCCGCTGCCTCGCTGTCCACCCAGGGCAGCGGACTGGAAAATGTCAGGTCAGGCGTGGCAGATGCCTATGTCTTTTCTTACGGAGCCCAGTTGAGCTCTTTCCCCGTAATGAATTTTACCAGTCTGCCCGGTCTGAACTTCTATCCTGATACCGTACAGGATATGGAGAAAGAAGTAGCTACAAAGAAAGCCATCCTGGAGAAATACTCCGCCGCTAAAGAGGAGACCAAAGGCCTCAAGCTGCTCTGGAGCAACACCTACAGCACTGCCGTGTACATGGGGAACAAGCTGGTACGCACTCCGAACGACATGCTTAACCTGAAGATCGGTTGCGATGGCATGAGGCAGGAAGTGACAAAAACCCTTGGTGGCGTGCCGGTATTCACCATTCCTCCTCAGATGTATCAGCAGCTGCAAACGAATCTATGTGACGGTGTGCTGGTATCATGGGGCGCAGCTATGGACTGGCAGCTCCAGGAACAGGTCAAATATGTGCTGGACTGGAGTTTCGGCGGGTCCCAGATGCCTATCTTCATGAATGAGAAATCTTTTAATAAAATGTCTTCCCAGGACCAGAAACTATTCTTGGAAATAGCCGCCGAAGCTGAAGCTATAAACAGGGAAGAGGTATACAAAGGAATCCCGATGTCCAAAAAGGTATTTGCGGATGCCGGAGTACAGGTTATTACGCCCACTGCCCAGGAAAAACAACTGTTTCTGGACAAATACGCCATTGTCTGGAAAAACTACATAGATAACAACAAGGCAGCCGGGGTCGATGAAATAGAGTCCATATTCAATGACTGGAAGACCGCTGTGGATAATGCCCACAAGTAGTTGTGGTTGCCCATAAACATTGTTGATCAGAGCTGATAGCTCGCTCGGAAGATTGTCGTGATAACGAGGCGCTATTGCTTCCGGCAATAGCGCCCCGGTTGTTTTTTTCAAACCAGGACGGCAGAAAGCTTTTATAAAAACTGATCATGAAAACCAGTATTTCAGTTAAATAACCGGGAGACAGATTGATGGGCACGGCTCCAAACAAAGCATCTGATGTAACACCCCCGGAAGCGAATACCAGGAAAGACGGGGTATCCGGCACAATCAGCGCCTGGCTGTCCAAATCCAACCGGATTATGGTCTATATTGCGGCCATTGCACTCTTCGGAATGATGGGTGTGGTCGTGGTCGATGTGGTTGGCCGTTATGGTTTTAACCATCCGCTGATGGGAGCTTATGAACTGGTAGGCTATTTGATGGCAATCGCCGGTTCATGGGCCATCGGTTATTCTCAGGTCCAGAAAGGACATATCCGGGTGGATTTTATACTGAAGCGCTTCTCCAGAAAAGGACAGGCGGTAATTACCAGTATCGCCTATGCGATAGGAGTAGTCGTCTTTTCCGGGTTATGCTGGCGAATGATAGTACTGGCGCAGTATTACATCGGATTAAAGCATGGCAACACCACTGATACCATGGGAATCCCTATTCCCCCGTTTATTATACTGGTAGCCATCGGCCTGGGAATGCTGGCGCTGGTGCTTCTTTTTGACCTGATTCAGTCTATCTCCGAGGTGAAAAAGAAATGAGTCCGATACTGGCCGGAATAATTGGTTTTAGTCTGATGATCGTCCTGGTCTTGCTCAGTATCAACGTCTCTTTTGCCATAATAATATCAGGCTTTGTCGGTCTCTTGCTGGTAATGCCCCTGGACCAGGTCTTATTCAGCGTGTCCACCATTACCTTCGAAAGATCCATCGCCTATGATTTTACCGTTATCCCTCTCTTCATGTTAATGAGCTCTTTTATTGCTTTCACGGATATCGGTTCGGAAGCTTATGACATGGCCAAGGCCTGGCTGGGTCAGTACCGGGGTGGTCTGGCCATGGCGACAGTGGGCGCCTGCGGACTGTTTGCCGCCTGCACCGGTACCAGCATGGCCGGGGCAATCGCCATGGGAAAGATCGCCTATCCGGAAATGAATCGTTTCGGTTACAACGCCAGGCTTTCCCTGGGTTCAATTGCCGCAGGGGCAACCCTGGGTATCATGATCCCCCCCAGCATGGGATTTATTCTCGTCGGCATCCTGACACAGATTTCCATCGGCAAGCTTTTCATTGCCGGGATTCTCCCCGGCATCATGCAAGTTGTAATCTATTGCATCACCATTTACATCATATGCAGAATCAAACCATCCTGGGGGCCCGTGGGCAATAAAACCTCCATAAAAGAAAAGGTATTTTCCTTCCGTCTAACCTGGCCGGTAGTTCTCCTGTTCCTGCTGATAATCGGCGGAATGTATGCCGGAATATTTTCTGCGACCGAAGCCGGCGCTATAGGCGCCTTCGGCGCTTTTGTAGTCGCTATCGGCAAGAGACAGATGAACCGCAAAACCTTTCTGGCCAGTTTGCTGGATGCCGCCCAGACTACCGGTATGATGTTCTGCATTATCGTGGGCGCTTTTATTTTCAAGCAATTTCTGGCGGTTACCCGCATCCCCTTCGAATTCAGCACCTGGATAGGTGATGTGGGGATTAATAAATATTTTATTCTGGTGATTCTGATGGTTGTCTACCTGATCATGGGTTCTGTTTTTGATATTTATGCTGTTATCGTGATGACGGTGCCAATTATTTTCCCTGTCATGCAGGCCCTGGGATTTGACCTCATATGGTTTGGCGTGATTATGGTTAAAATGATGGAGTTGGGGGACTATACACCGCCGTTTGGATTCAATCTGTTCGCCCTGGCAGGGACGATCAGAGAGATACCCATCACACAGCTTTACCGCGGCGTGGCGCCCTTTGTGGCGTCCGAT
>CAYLVC010000051.1:0-5181 GCA_964387005.1 uncultured Dehalococcoidales bacterium
CTTATAGGGGAATATGAATGACGGGTCTGCTTTTCGGCACAGGAGGAATCCCACATTCCAGTTCGAAGCCCAAAACGCTGATTAACGGGATTAAGCGGATAGCCGAGCTTGGCCTGGGCTGCAATGAGCTCGAATTCGTTTATGGCGTGCGAACGAACGATATGGAAGCCGCCCAGGTAGCCGCTGCGGCCTGTAAATACAGGGTCAGGCTGACGGCACATGCTCCCTATTATATCAACTTAAATGCCCATGAACACGAAAAACTTATCTCCAGCCAGGACAGACTGCTGCAAACCGCCCATATAGGCTCGCTGTGCGGGGCAGGGGATATCGTCTTCCATCCTGCTTTCTACATGAAAGATGACCCGGTGGAAGTATATCAGCGGGTCAAGCCGTTATTAAGCGGCATTACGGCGGAATTGAAAAGGCAAAAAAAGACCGTTATGCTGCGGCCTGAACTAATGGGCAAGCCCAGCCAGTTCGGCAGCCTCGAGGAGATACTGGCATTAACCGGAGAGGTCGAGGGACTGGCGCCCTGCATTGACTTCGCCCACCTCCATGCACGCACCGGGAAATACAACTCATATTACGAATTCAAATCGGTACTTAACCAGATCGAAAAAAAACTGGGGCGTTCAGCCCTGGATAATATGCATATTCATGTCTCGGGCATAAAATACTCCAGTAAAAGCGGTGAGAGTATGCACCTCAACCTGAGAGAATCCGACTTTGCCTATACCGAACTGCTTCAGGCGCTCAAAGAGTATGACGTGAGGGGTGTACTGGTATGCGAAAGCCCCAATCTGGAAGAGGATGCCATGCACCTCATGGAAACTTACAACAAGGTCTGAACGGGGAAATTTGCAAATCCATAAGGCAATTTGAATATTCTATCTCGATTTGTTTATCCGTGTCTGTTATAATGTAGAGGTAGGAATATTTTGATTGGGTTAAGATTTTTAACCAGACAGGATAAATAATCAGGGTGAAATCAAATATAATGCGTAATACTTTAATTTTAGTTGCTATTTTAATCGCCGGCATATTCATATTTTATAGTCTTACCAATAATATGCGGCCAGAGCCGACCGAAGTAAACATCAGCGACCTGGCAGCCATGTCTCAGCGAAACGAGATCAAGATGATCGAAGTGAAAGGGGACAAGCTGACCGTGACCAGGACTGACGGCACAGAAATAATAAGCTACAAAGAACCCAATGCTATCCTTGAAGATTACAAGGATCTGAATCTTACGGGTGTGACCGTCAAGATCGATAACGACTCAGGCATCAACTGGGGAAGCATTCTGTTGAATTTCCTGCCTCTGCTGCTCATAGCCGGTCTGCTCCTGTTTCTTTTCCGTTCCGCCCGCGGGGCCAATAACCAGGCCATGCGTTTTGGACGGAGCCGCGCACGTCTCTTCCCGGCCAATAAACCCACCGTAACCTTCGAAGATGTGGCCGGAGTTGAGGAAGCCAAGCAGGAACTTCACGAGGTAGTTGAATTTCTCAAAGACCGTGAAAAATTCCAGAGCCTGGGGGCGCGCATTCCCAAGGGTGTCCTGCTGGTAGGTCCTCCCGGTACGGGAAAGACCCTGATGGCCAGGGCTGTTGCGGGTGAAGCGGGAGTACCCTTCTTCTCCATCAGCGGCAGTGAATTTGTTGAAATGTTCGTAGGCGTAGGAGCTTCCCGCGTACGTGATCTTTTTGATCAGGCAAAAAGGAATGCTCCCTGTATAATATTTATTGATGAAATTGATGCTGTCGGCCGCCAGCGGGGAGCCGGGCTGGGCGGCAGCCATGATGAGCGTGAACAAACGCTTAACCAGATACTGGTTGAAATGGACGGCTTTGATACCAACACCACCGTGATAGTGCTGGCAGCCACCAACCGGCCGGATATTCTCGATCCCGCACTGCTTCGTCCCGGACGGTTTGACAGACGGGTAATACTGGACCTGCCGGACATGACGGGCAGACTGGCGATTCTCAAAGTCCATGCCAAAGGCAAGCCTCTCTCCAACGTTTCGGCGCTTGAGACTATTGCCAAGGCTACGCCCGGATTCAGCGGGGCTGACCTGGCCAACCTGATCAACGAAGCGGCCATATTGGCCGCCCGCCGCGGTAAAAAAACCATTGAAGGGGTTGAGCTGGAAGAGTCCATAGACCGTGTCATTGCCGGGCCCGAGAGAAAGAGCCGGCGCATCAGCGCCAGGGAAAAAGAGATTACGGCTTATCATGAAGCCGGGCATGCCCTTGTGGCCCATCTTTTGCCCAACTCCGATCCCGTACACAAGATTTCTATTGTCGCCCGCGGTATGGCCGGCGGATACACGCGCATATTGCCCTCCGAAGACAGGGTATTTGCCACACTTTCACAGCTTGACACCAGGCTGGCGGTCTACCTGGGTGGACGCACGGCAGAGAAGCTGATCTTCAACGAAATAAGCACGGGAGCTTCGGAAGATATCAAGCAGTCTACGGACATGGCACGCAAGATGATCACCGTCTGGGGAATGAGTGAAAAACTGGGACCGCGGACCTTCGGGCAGAAAGATGAGCTTATCTTCCTGGGACGTGAAATATCCGAACAAAGGGATTACAGCGAAAAGACAGCCCTTCAGATTGACAGCGAGGTCAACCGTTTGATAGACCAGGCTTCGGAAAAGGCGACCAGGATATTGACCGATAATAAAGACAGGCTTATTCACCTGGCACAGATACTCATCGCCAAAGAAAACCTGGAAGGGGCCGATCTGGAAGCCGCCTTTAATGAACCGGTGGATACACCTATTCCGGTAGCCCTATCAGCCACATCGCCTGCCGTGGCATCTCCTACTGCTCCCAAAACCACGCAGCAGGTGTCTCCTGCAACCAATCCTGCACCCAATCCAATGCCTTCGAGCTAGGAATCAACGGATATTGCCAGGCTGGCCTGAATACAGGCCAGCTTTTTTATGCCTTTACATAGTGGCATTCAAAAGAGAGGACAGTATGTATATAAAGATAACGGACCGACCCATCAGTCCTGAAGAGATTGTTAACCGTGCAAAAAGCCCGGACAGCGGATGTGTGGTGACCTATGTCGGACTGATCCGGAACACCTCGCATGGCAAAAACGTCCTTTCGGTCGAATACAGGGATACCGACGGGAAAGCGGAAAGCAGGCTAAAAGACCTGGCAGTTGAAATACTGCAAAAATTCCCCGTCAACAATCTGGCCATTTGTCACAGGACAGGCAAGCTGAATGTTGGCGATATCAATCTGGTTTTTGCCTTTGCCTGCGGTCACCGCCAGGAAGGTTTTGCCGCCTGCTCCTATGCTATAGACAGGTTCAAGGATACCCTGCCGACGGCCAAAACCGAGACCTATGAGGACGGGACAACCTTGAACGGCGGCAGCTCTTAAGGATATAATTTCTATTGATATGCGAAACGATACTGCTCTCCGGATTTTAATTACCCGGCAAGAAATAGCTGCCAGGATCAAACAGATGGCCGCCTGTATACAGGCAGACTACAGCGGAAAAAACCCGCTTCTGGTGGGTATTCTGAAAGGGTCTTTTATTTTCATGGCGGACCTGATACGCTGCATCGACATCCCCCTGGAAGTGGATTTCGTCCGCCTGTCCAGCTACGGCAGCGGAACACAGAGCAGCGGTACGATCAAGCTGATACACGAGCTTCCCTCCTGCGTCCAGGGACGCCACGTGCTGGTAGTTGAAGACATTGTGGACACCGGACTAACCACCGGATTTTTATGTAATTATCTGCGGCAGAAAGGCCCGGCTTCACTCAAACTGTGTGCGTTGACCGATAAGCCTTCCCGCCGGAAAACAGCCATACAGATCGATTATCTCGGATTCACCGTACCGGATGAATTCATCATAGGGTACGGCTGTGACTGGAACGAGAAATACCGCAATCTGCCTGATATTTGTATTCCGGAGGAAATACCAGAATGAAAGACACAACCGGATTGATTGCCGCAGCCAGGGGAGATTCTCCGGCCGATCTGCTGTTGCTTAATGCAGCCATAATTAATGTTTTCACCGCCACCATAGAAACCGGCAACGTTGCCATTTATGACGGCAGGATAGCCGGCATCGGCAATTATACACAGGCCAGGGAAACTATAGATTTACAGGGACAATACCTGGCCCCGGGACTGATTGACGGGCACACTCATCTTGAAAGCTCGATGCTGGATGTGGGGGAATACGCCAGGGTGGTGGTACCGCACGGCACATCGGCGATCGTAACGGACCTGCATGAAATCGCCAATGTCTGTGGCATGAACGGCATCAATTATGTCCTGGACTGCATCAAACACACTCCCATGGAGCTTTTTTTAATGGCTCCTTCCTGTGTTCCGGCCACTCACCTTGAGACCTCCGGGGCAACCATCGGAACAACGGAGATAGAGCAGCTGCTCAGGCTGGAGAACTGTCCCGGTCTGGGTGAAGTAATGAACTACCCGGGAGTAATTTTCGGCGACCGGGTTATGCTGGACAAACTCAACGCCGCCAGGGGCAAAGTGATTGACGGGCATGCTCCCGGGGTAACCGGGCAGCAGCTCAATGCCTACGTATCAGCAGGCATAATGTCCGACCATGAGTCCGTAACGTTGCCGGAAGCGACAGAAAAGCTGAGAATGGGTATGCGGATATTGATCAGGGAAGGTTCGTCCGAGAAAAACCTGGAAGCCCTGCTGCCGCTGGTCACGGACCGGACGTTTAAAAACTGCTCTTTTGTGGTTGACGACCGCAGCTGCGCCGACCTGTTAAGAGATGGAGAAATTGATGCCGTAGTGCGCAAGGCCATACGCCTGGGACTGGACCCCGTGAGGGCTATACAGATGGCCACCATCAATACGGCGCAATATTTCAGGCTGTCCGGACTGGGTGCTGTAGCTCCCGGATACCTGGCCAATCTTATCGTTATCGAGGACCTCTCCACCCTGAAAATCGGAAAGGTCTTCCACAGGGGCAAACTGGCAGCCGAAAACGGCCGGCCGCTCTTTGAATCCTGCAAGTGCAGCGATCAGGCCTTAACCCATACCGTAAATTTCAAAGCTTTCACAACAGACGACCTGAAACTTCAGGCCAGGGGCGGCACTTTCCCGGTAATCGAGGTGGTACCGGGACAGATTATTACCCGGCACATTGTAGAAAAGGTAAAAA
>CAYLVC010000051.1:5281-12626 GCA_964387005.1 uncultured Dehalococcoidales bacterium
TTGCCTGTAGCCGGACTTCTTTCAACCGAACCGCTGGAAACCGTCGTGGCAAAGGTGGAAAAGCTGGAGAGCACCGCCAGGCAGCTCGGTTCCACTCTGCCGGCAGCGTTTTCAGTCCTCTCATTCCTGGCCCTGCCTGTGATTTCCGAACTCCGGTTGACCGACCTCGGACTGGTGGATGTGAAAGCCTTCAAACTGATCAGTTAAATTCAGGAGAAAAACACGGAACAACTTACAGAGTCAAAAGTCCTGTTTGCAAATCGTAAAGACGCCGGGAGAAAACTCGCTTCGGAGCTTGCGGGCTATACCAATCAGAAACCAGTGGTACTGGCAATTCCAAATGGTGGAGTACCCATAGCAATTGAGATTGCCGATGCTTTGCGGGCTGAACTGGACATCCTGATATGCCGGAAATTCGCACTGCCCATGAACCCGGAAGGGGGACTGGGAGCGGTAGCTGATGATGGAACGGTTATCATCAATGAAGATGTGATAGTTAAAGACGGCATCAGCCGTGAACAACTGGACTATGAAGCGGAACAGGTAAAAGCCAACATCAGGAACCGGAGTCTTAAATACCGGGGAGAGCGGCTGCCGGTCAGGCTGACGGGGAAAACGGTCATCATAGTAGATGACGGGCTAGCATCAGGAATCACCATGACCGTCGCCGTGGAATCGGTAAAACACCGTCGCCCCAAAGAACTGGTAGTGGCCATACCTGTAGCTTCAGCCACGGGTTACAGACGAGTTGAAAGGGCAGCGGGGAAGGTAGTTACTATGGCTGTAGCCAGCATGGCCAAATACTACCTGGCTGATTTTTTCCGCAACTGGCGGGACATTTCGGATGATGAGGTCAAGCTGATGCTTGAGCAGTGGCGGAGGCGGAATTATTAGAGGCTCAACCAGGCTTCGCACCAGGTGCAAACATTTAATGTAAGTAATTTTGTTTCTCTGGAAACTGAAAATAACTGCATATCAAACAAGATGTGCCCCGTTTGTTATACTGTAAATTGGTGAAATGTAATTACCGAGTGAGGTAAAAGTGCTTTCTGATTTTGGGCAAAACCGTGTACTTATTATCGCGCTGATAGCCTGGGCTATCGCCCAGATACTTAAGGTAGCCATAGTCCTGGTGCAGGAAAGACGTGTTGCCTGGCACTTTTTTATAACCAGCGGCGGCATGCCCAGCTCGCATACGGCCACGGTTTGCTCCCTGGCTACGGCCGTTGCGATGACCGAAGGCGTGAGCTCTATCTTCTTCAGCATCTCGGTCGTACTGGCTTTCATTGTAATGTACGATGCCGCCGGAGTCAGGCAATCGGTCGGGCAGCACTCCGCCGTATTGAACCGCATGCTCAAAGAGATCAGTTTCAAGACTTCGCGGGCTGAACTTCAAAAAAACCTGCGTGAGTTTGTAGGCCATACACCTCTACAGGTAATTATAGGGGCACTGCTGGGAATCCTGGTCGCCTGGGCAGGCATCACCTTAACCGGGGGATAGTATAATGGAGGCCGGTGCAGATGACAGTCAATGACCAGGCAGCTAACCGGCCAGACGGCAGCAGAATAACCATTTATTTGTTAACCACGGCGGTTGTATTACTGGCTGCCAGATTTGCCGCGGGTATTATGACGGAGGCATTGAGCCTGGTCTCACTGGCTGTCTTTGCCGGTATCGATATTGCCAGATTCATGACCGGACATTTGTCCGGACGGCATACACACAAACCGTTAAGGAACAGACCCAACCCAGGATTAAGCAAAATTCCTGCCATCCTGGGAATTGCCCTGGGGATAATATTTATCCTGGCCGCCGTCTTCATTTTTCGAGAAGCCGGACGCCGCCTGGACGAAGCCCTGCCGCCCGGCCAGTATTTTGCCGCCATCGGGGTGCTGGCAGTCTGCCTGGCATCTGCAATAGTCGTTTCTTTAAAAACCGGCAAGACCGTACCCGGTGGTTTCCGGCTCTTTTCCAGGGGTGAACTTATCCTTTCCCTGGCAGTACTGGCAGTATTGATAATAGTCCAGGCGGCACGATTCCAATCGCTGGACCCGGTGGCTTCCATTTTCCTGGCAATCTTCATCCTGATCAAATCCCTGCGCCTGCTGCTGGATTCGATCAAAGAGGGATTGGACAGCCGGCTTGCGCCACAGGAACTGGAATGGATCAAAGGCCTGATCCTGGCCTATGCGGGCAGAAATTACAGCATAAGCGGTCTTAGCGCCCGCAGAAGCGGGCACAAGTGCTACATCGATTTCCGCCTGGCTGTGAATGACCTTATCGATCTGGATGAAGCCTTCGAGACGGCCAACGGACTGGAGAAAGAGCTTATCAGGAAAATACCGGAGGCAATAGTCATCATCCATGTTCAAAAATAGACGGGAAAGCGGTTAGTCGGGTTAGCATATTTTTACCTTCTTTGCACGGCCGCGGCCATTTGGCTACAATGGTTTTGAGATACTATTATGACAAATAACAAACAGGCTATACTGGACCTCAGCTTTGAACAGATCAAAGAACTAATTGCTGCATGGGGAGAAAAGCCTTACCGGGCACAGCAGGTCTTCAAGTGGATCTATAAAAATTTCGCTGCATCATACGATGAAATGAGCGATTTGTCCCAGGAACTGCGACGCAAACTGGCCGAAGAAACAGTCCTCTGTACCCTGAAACCGCTGGAAGAAAAAGTCTCTGCCGACGGGCAGACCCGCAAAATGCTCTTTGAGCTTGAAGACGGAAAAACCATAGAGTCCACACTGATGCTGTACGAGCCGAACGAGAACAGGAGAGAGCGACGGACGGTCTGTGTTTCCACCCAGGTGGGCTGTCCCATCGGGTGCTATTTCTGCGCCACCGGGCAGCAGGGTTTTGAACGCAATCTCAGGCCCGGTGAAATATTAGAGCAGATACTTTTCTTTGTCCGTTTCATTCAAAAAAATATTCCAACGCCGGACCATGAGCTTGCCCGCAGGGCTATAACCAACGTGGTCTTCATGGGCATGGGTGAACCTCTGGCCAACTATGAAAATGTACGGCGGTCCCTCACCCTGCTTAATGCGGGCAATGGCATGAACCTGGGAGCGAGGCAAATCACCCTTTCCACCGCCGGCCTGGCGCCCATGATACGCAGGCTGGCCGAGGAAGGCCTGCACTTTGAACTGGCAATATCGCTGCATGCGGCCACCGATGACCTCAGGAACCGGCTGGTGCCCTTGAATAAAAAATACCCGCTGGATGAACTTATAGCAGCCAGCCTCTTCTATTTCCAGAGCACCGGAAGGCGACCTACTTTCGAATATGCGCTTTTCCAGGGCATCAATGACTCTCCAAAATGCGCCCGCGAGCTGGCCGGTCTGTTGAAAGGGATGAACTGCTCGGTGAACATAATAGCGGGCAATCCTACCACCCGGCAGGAATACAGGCCTTCAACCCTGGCGCAGGCCATGGCCTTTCAAAAACAGCTCTTCGAACTGGGGATATTCAGTACCATCCGCAGTTCAAAAGGGGCGGATATAGACGCCGGCTGCGGCCAGCTGCGGAGCCGCTGGCTGGAAAAGACGGCCTAGTCAATATTGATCTTTTCTCCGCCTTTTGATGCCTGGCCGGCTTTGTCTTCGGTGTGTTTCACGGCCGTATCAATTAGTCCTCTCATGGCCAGCAGTACCTCTTTACGCGCGGCCAGCATATGCTGATGCACCTCCCCACCAGCCAGGCTTCGGTAGAGACATCCGGGGAGGGGATTGATATGCAGCACCAGCCCGTTATCCGGGTTATATTCCCATTCAATACTTCCTTTAACCATGGCTTCACCTCTCATATGCGATTATTTAAGATCTGCCGTTTTACAGTCCGGCTCAGCGGCATTAAACCTGACGACCAGCCTGCCGGCCTCGAACCGGGCGGAGTTGACCTCCAGGTTTGCCACCGCCCTGGGCAGAGCAACATTGCGGCGGTAAGCCCCTACCTGGATTATCAGCTCGTCATTGTTTCTGATCAGGGATATTTCCTCTTTCCTGGAATAGGGGAAATCAAAACTCAGCACATAGTGACCGTCTTTCTTATCAAAATCATGGGCCTTGCCATGATAGAATATTTCCGTGGGATCATGGTCTTTGTAAAGCACGCGGGAGGTCTTCTTGAGCATATCCAGCCCTACTACTTCCTGTTCCATCAGGGGGAGGGTCAAAACAGGCAAGGGAGCGAAGCGTTCGGAGATCTCCTGGAAGTACTGCTGCTGGTTGGCTTTCCAGTAATCGAAGTAATGGTCGGACACGCTATCTGGAATCAGGCGGTTGCAGACTACCAGGTCGGTTGAATAGCCGTAGAGATTCAAATAGGTAAAGGTACGCTGCGTTTGCTTGATAACCATCTTTTCAGGATTTACTACCAGCCTCATCGAGGTTACCGCAGAATCCGAAAGGAGGCTGCGCATTTTGTTTAGCTGCGGAAAAAGCTGCTGGATAGAGTCCATCACCTCTTCATCCGGGACGGGTACATTCAGCATGGGTTTAAGGACGGGGTGCATCATTTTCGCTACGCGGCGCTGGATGGGGAAGAGCTTTTTCATCCACCAGTTCAGCATTTCAGGGAAACCCAGGAGGCGCATGGTCTCGCCTGCAGGTGCGGAATCCACGACTATAACATCATACTGCCCGCTTTCGGCATAGTTAACCAGGAAAAGGAGATAAGACAACTCTTCCATGCCGGGCATGAAGGCCATTTCATCGGCCACCACTTCCTTGATGCCGCGCCAGGCCAGCAGCGTGGAAAACCACTGCTGGATAGTCGACCATTGTTCATTGACGATCCCTGTCAGCTCAGTCTCCTGCACCCACAGATTTTCGGCAATGGCCGTGGGTGTTTGACCGGCGGGGAGATTGAACGAATCCGCCAGGCTGTGAGCAACATCGGTGCTCATGGCCAGTGTCCTGTAGCCTCTTTCGGCACAATTCAAAGCCGTGGCAGCGGCTACCGTAGTCTTGCCCACACCCCCCTTTCCGGTATACAGCAATATCCTCATATATTATCAGTCCTCCAATTCGATACGCTGAGAATCGCCCGCTGCATTAACGGAACGTCTAAAGCTGTTCAACTGGATATTATGCAGGGTCAGTGAAGCCTGCAACAACTGTTTGACTGCGTTGCCGAAATCCAGCATGCAGGAGAGACGTTCCTGGTAGAAAGAGTTATCCGGGCTGTCCTGGCTGCCGGTCTGGTTGATTGAATCCAGAATAGCCGTAATGGCATTGATAGTATGGTCGATTTCTTTTTTATCCCTCTCATTGATAATATCCCTCACAATTTTCCAGAAATCGGTCTCGGCCTGGTAATAGTCCCGGCGGTCGCCTTTCTTGCTGACCGGCCGTATCAGCCCCCAGCGCTCCATGGTCTGGATATTCAGGCTGGCGTTGCCTTTACTGATCTCAAGCTGACGGGCGATATCCGTCAGGGAGACGGGTTCAGGACTCAGATAGAGCAGGGCATAAATTTGCCCCATGGCTTTATTGAATCCGGCAAACGAACTCAGTCGCCCGATTTCCTGTATCAGGTCTTCCCTGGCCCTGAATAAGGTTTTCTCCATTTCTTCCGCCATCAGCGCCCCCTATCGTTTCATAAATTTTAAACGTTCGCTATTTATGATAATATATTCGCCGGGATTTGTCTACCGGCTATTGACTGAGACCTTTCGCTAAAGGTATGATGAAACGGACTAAAGGAGTGTTATTTGGCTGCCGACAAAACCGCCTCAAAAAAGACCAGTCTTGAACCTGTCTTGTGGAGTTGCATACTTTATACACTGGGACTGGTCGTTACATTTCTGCATTTTCCACCTGAAAAGACCTTTGTGGAAGCGCAGGGCTTCGCCCTACCCGAGTTTTCGCTGCTGCCTGTACTTGGCTATTTTTTCGGGGTAGTGATCGTTATGGGTGTGGTGCTCTGGCTTATACCGGTCTCAAAGATCAAGCTGGTGTTGAGGCTGCTTTTCGCCGTTTTCTATGCCTGGGGAATTTTTATTCTGCTGGGAGTGATGGTCCCTGCCCCGGCGGCTATTGCGGCAGGCGCTATACTCGGACTATTCTGGCTGTTTCTGCCTTTCGTATGGCTGCAAAATCTGCTGCTGCTGCTTACCCTGGTCAGTGTGGGCAGCGTTTTCGGTGCGCTGGTCTCACCCTGGACGGTGGTCTGGATACTCCTGGCTATCTCGATCTATGATATCGTGGCGGTCAGCCTGGGCTATATGATGTGGCTGGCCAAAAAACTTTCCGAGACGGACACACTTCCGGCTTTTATCCTGCCCAGGAAGATTCGTGACTGGGCGATGAACCTGAAAGGGTCCAGCGTGAAAAAGATCTTTGAAGAGGAAGCGGCAGAAAGGGACTTTTCCCTGCTGGGTGGAGGCGATATCGGCTTCCCGCTGATCCTGGTAGTTTCAGTCTATTTTGCCTATGGATTCAGTGGAGCCCTGGTTGTAGCCGCGGCTTCATTCGCCGGCCTGATTCTGGCCTATATGCTGCAAATCTTCGTATTGAAGGGCAAACCCCTGCCTGCCCTGCCTCCCATCTGTTTTTGCGCCATTGCCGGTTTTCTGGGAGTTTATTTTCTGTTTTAACAACTTTTACGGGAGAGAAATAATTGCATATTAACCGTATTGAACTTTACCCGCACAAATTCCCGAAGGTGGACAATTATCCCTTCAACCTGGAACTTTTTCAAAAGACCACCAGTCTCACCTTCGACCGTAATGTCACCTTCTTCGCGGGCGAAAACGGCTCAGGGAAATCCACTCTTCTCAGGGCAATCTGCCATCGCTGCGATATTCATATCTGGGAAGACACACAGCGCAGCCGTGCCAGTTTTAACCCTTACGAAGAAGACCTCTATAAATACCTCCATGTCGATTGGAACGACGGTACTGTCCCGGGCTCCTTTTTCGCCTCTCAGATCTTTCGGGATTTTACCCGCTTCCTGGACGAATGGGCTAAGAATGACCCGGGGATACTCGAATACTTCGGCGGTCAATCACTGGTAACCCAGTCCCACGGGCAGTCTTTGATTTCGTTCTTTGAGACCCGTTACAGGATCAAGGGACTGTACCTGCTGGATGAACCGGAAACAGCGCTCTCACCCGTTAACCAGATTAAACTCATGGGCATTATAAAAACCATGACCCGGGATGGGCGTGCCCAGTTTATCATCTCTTCGCACTCTCCCATCTTGCTGGCATACCCGGATGCTGTCATATTCAGCTTCGACAGTCTGCCGGTCAAGCCTATCAGATATGAGGAAACCGCCTATTACAAGATCTACCGGGACTTTTTGAACAACCGGGACAGGTATCTCAGG